>DCTH01000078.1 GCA_002329495.1 Syntrophothermus sp. UBA1445
TTTCCGCCACTTTCGCCGCATCGACCACTGACCCGATGTTGGTGCCGCATTCACAAACAAAGACTCCTACTCGTTTCACGCCTTATTCCCCTCCTCTCCAGCAGATTTTTCTTTGGCCTTTTTAGCCAGCAGGGCATCGGCCACCTTGAGGGCTTTGCCTTTATCCTGTTCCAGTATCTCTTCCAACTTGGCAGCCCGAGCCGGTTCCTGCACCAGGATTTCCGCCAGCTGGGCAGCCTTGGCCTCATCATCGTAAACCTTCTTCGCCAGGGCCAGGTTAGCATCCTCAGAGGCTGCAGGCTCTTCACTCTTGGCCGGTGCTTTGTCGGCTTTGGCCTTAGCCGCACCCTTGCCCTTCTTGCTGGCGGCCTGGGCTGCTGCTTCCTCCATGGCTTTGGCCTTGGCCGGAAGCTGACGGAATATAGCGTTGGCTTCCACAAAGTGGCGGTTAGTACCCACTGTGGGTGGTTCATCACCACAGGCAATCGCCACCAGTTCCGTCACGTAATATACTGGCAGGTTAAACTCGGTCTGGTACTTCTTCTCGATGGCTTTCTGCCGCATATCCAGATTCAAGTGGCAAACCGGACAGGCGGTAACAATACTGTCGGCTCCCATTTCCTTGGCGTTCTTCAATATCCGGTAGGTCATTTCCAGACAGATGTCGGTCTGGGTCACTCCCAGGCCGGCACCGCAGCACTCGGTCTTGAAAGCCCAATCCACTGGAGAAGCACCCAGTGTCTTCATAATGTTATCCATACTCTGGGGATCTTCAGGATCATCAAACCCCGTTATTGCAACCGGGCGAACCAAAAGACAACCGTAGTAGCAGGCTGGTGTCATACCCTTCAACGGTTTAGTCACTTTGGATGCCAGGTTATCCAATCCGTAACGTTCGGCCAGGAGTTCCAGGACGGATACCGAATTTTGAGTGGCCTGAAAGGGCATACCTATAGCCTCTTCAACTTGACTGCGGGTCTTGGCGCTGGCCCTTACCTCATATTCCGTAGCCCGCATGCGGTTATAGCAGGCGGCGCAAGGTGCCAGAGTATCAAGTCCCTCCTTTTCCGCAATTGCCAGATTCCTCGCCGGCAGGGATATTGCCAGGAGGTGGTTAGTCTGGTGAGCAGAGCTGGCCCCGCAGCAGTTCCAGTCGGGTATCTCCCAGAGATCGATGCCTAAAAGCTTGGCCATCCTATGGGTTGACATCCCGTATTCAATGGACGTGGCGTCCAAGGAACATCCCGGATAATATGCCAATCTCACTCGTGATCACCTCCCATTGCTTTGACTTTTTCGAAGATGCGGTTGACTTCGTTCTTACCCTTGATGAATTCGGGTAGTATTTTGAGCTTCCCTTTGGACATCATGAGTGGCCCTTGCTCTGCGTTTTTGAAAGGATTCATGATGCGGGTGTTATACTCAAGTACCAATGAGACTTCGTGATTCCGACCATAACGCTTCACCGAGTTAAGAAAAGCCTGGTTAAATGCGGATACTTCTTTGACCACTTTGCCCCGGCTTAAGGCTTCTCGACGCAGAGCATCCATAATGGATGCGATCTCCACCCCTCTTGGGCACCGGGTACTGCAGGTATCACAGGTCGCACAGATCCATATGCTTTTTGCCTGCAGGGCCTCCTCGATTAAACCTAGCTGCAGCAGGCGGATTATCTGACGCGGTGTATAATCCATGGCAAAACCGACCGGACAGCCTGCCGAGCACTTTCCGCACTGGTAACAGAGGCTGGTCTTGGTTCCGGAAGCCGATTCAATGGCTTTAACTAACTCCCGAGATTCTCGGTGGGCGGACAAGACAACTTTACCCATTAACTCCTCTCCTTTCTTAAAATGAGATGCCAGTCCCCAGGTATGGCAACAGAATCCGGCCACACGGATCCCTGCAATTTGAGCACACTAATCAGGACACCATCAAAATTGCAAGCAACTATTCCCGGTTAACTCCTAGCAACTATTACTTTATTATAACTAATCATGTCAAATTGCGGTGTTAAATGTATGTAAAGTGTTAACCCAATTTATAGCAGAAGCCCTAAATTTGATATTGCTTGCATCAGAACTATGGAATAATGTAACATATTAGTTAGATAGTGAACACATTTAACCATTTTATTGGCAATTTAATAGTATACAGGCCACGGGGGGCTGAGGAGTCGGCTGAGATAGAACTATGGTTCTGACCCGCTAACCTGATCTGGATAATGCCAGCGTAGGGATGTGCCAAACGCGAATTGAATTTTGCGAATTACGGTTATCCTTCGGATATACCGTTTTTTTCGGGGGTAATGAGCAGATGAAGTGCAAAGTAGTCAGGTTATTCCCAATGTCACAGAAGACCGGCCGTGTCCGGTAGCCAACAAGGTCATCGGTCTGATCAGAGACTCGGGGTCAAATACGAAGTAGGTCCGATGGAGACAACTATGGAAGAGGAGCTTGCTGACCTTTTGGCCATAGTGGAGAAAGCCTCACTGGACGCCTTGACCAGGAGGCGCATGCGGTCCTGGTTGATCGAGGTATTCAAACACCTCAAGCTACCATACTGTTCGTAACCCACGATGTCGATGAGGCTCTCTACCTCTGTGACCGGATATATGTACTGTCTGATTGCCCCACCGTGGTCAAACTGCGGTGGAGGTGCCTTTTTCCCGGCACTCCCACCGGACTCTGACCAGTCCCGAATACGCCAGGGTTAGAAACACCCTGTTGGAGGCCCCGCCGGTTTAGGGGTTTGCGAGACCCAAAATCGAATTCCTATCCCGAGTATGCCGCAGTACGGCCCTGCTGGAGGCCTTATCTGTATAACGAAGATCTCGGTCGGTATGTTGTCATTCCGTTTTCCATCACTCCGTGGCTTCAACCATTCCTGGATTCGGGCTATCAATTACCTCCAGCGGTCTGGGCCCGGCTGGTTGTAACAACCGTTCCGGCAAAATATCGGTGGCAATCTTTATACCTTTATTAACAGACAGGTTATATCCCCGCCACCCCCGTTCAGCACCCCCGTATCTATTTTTAAGGTTAACAAAATACGTCTGTGCCAGCTCCTTGGTCAACGGGTCCACCTGTTCAGTGTCAAGCAGGCGGGCAATCTGCGGCGCTGCATCCGGCGACAGAGTCATAATGTATTCAATGCCCTGTCTCTGATAAGCAAAGTACCTGTCCACCTGGTTTTTCGCGATCAGGGTGTCAATCGGCACGACATTGAGTATCAGGTAATAAACCAGGCCGATGGTCAGGTAAACCAAGGTGATATTGAACTTCGGTTTTTTGATATAGAAAAAGGTGATCACCAGACCAATGGCTTCAAAGATTAAGAACCCGAAAACCAGCAGCCGTAATCTGGTTAGCCCGGCATCCGCGCTGTACAGCCACAAACGGTACCATGAAGATGCCAGCAATATTATGGTGACGAGACACAGATAATGACTAAGGTATCTGGTGATTTTCGGCCACCATCCTTCTCTCAGCCTGGTCAGGTTAACCGCAATCAGAATCAGGATAATATTGAGGCCGCTCAAAAACAACAGCTCAAAAAAGCCTTTCCGGGCGTACTCGGAGTAGCTTAACCCATAGGGCAGATCGGCTCCGGCGAACAGGTACCTGAACTGGATGAACACAAACAGGGTGTATACTGCCAGAACCGATATGAGCAGGGTATTTAAAATTGCGAGATCTCCTCTGGGCGTCTTGACCGCAGGTGTTTCCTCCTCCTCGACCTTGGCGGTGTAAGCGATGTAGGCCAGACCGAACAGATACAGCCCCACAACCGCCCCATTGATGACCTTAAAGATCGATTCCGGACTTATTAAGTTCAAGACCTGATCAAAAAAGTTGTTGGTACCCCTTAGGAAGATGGCATCTGCCGATGATAGCATGATGACCAGAAATATCAGGCAGGGAAGGGTGACCGCCATACCTTTGACAACTCGTTTAACGACTTTGGTTGTGTGCTGATCAACTTCGCTCCACCACTTGAAGGGCAGCAGTACATGTTTAATGGGGGAAAAAATGTTTACGATGGTATCGAAAATAAACCGGAGCGAGTCTTCCTTGATCCGGAATTTACCGATCATCACCAACACCATAACGCTGTAGAGAATGATGATAACGAATACATTGGATACCTGCCACATGGGATTGCCGCTGATGAATGAGTTCAGGGAAAGAATGAAGATCGGTACGAACAGCCATAATGCTTGTTTCTGCGGAGCCAGCCAGTACCAGCAGGCAAACTGCAGGATAATGAACAACGGTACACTGATCCCGGCGTAGTCGGGCATGATGAGAAATATAAAGCTGACAGCCGAGACCAGGGCATATAGAAGTAGTTTATTCTGTAAGGTCTTTTCCATCTTGATCCTCCTCATATTCCAGGATATCGGCGGGCTGACATGACAGGGCCTTGCATATTTCCTCCAGGGTCGAGAAGCGGATGGCCCTGGCTTTGTTGTTTTTCAGTATCGAGAGATTGGCGGGGGTAATGTTAATCTTCTCCGCCAGTTCCATGAGACCGATTTTTCGCTTGGCCATCATTACATCGAGATTGACTTTTATCGGCATTTAAGCTTCACTTCCTTACACCGTATAATCGTTTTCTTCTTTGTAGTGGACGGCTTGTTTGAAGACATCTTTAAGTGTCAGGCAAAAAAGACCGGCGATCACGAAGACCAGAACGATTATTGCCGTCGCTATGGTGAACCAGAAAAAACACTTAACGATGTAAAGGATTGCAATTACAAAGCTGGCAACCGCTAACTTCCGAAAACAGCTGACATTTTCCCAGACAAATGGATTTCCCCCCAATAGTGTTTTGAACATCGACTTGAGATTGTACATGATGTAAACTGCCGCGATGCCTGAGCAAAACAGGATAATAGTGAATGGAAGCACGACGCTCTCTTCGTAGCCAAAGTATTGGCTGCCCCATCTGACCAAAAACGGCACCAGGATACAGCAGACAATTCCCCCGTAAAACATTATGTCTACCAGCTGCTTGGTAAGACGGTGGACAAAACTGTTTTTGTACACGCGAAAAACCTCCCGACTCATTTGCTAAAACCATTGTAGCCGGGCATTAATTAAAAATCAATAAGATTTTATTGTTTAACGATAATATTTGAATGATAAACAATAAGCTATGACAGGAGTCATGCCGGCAGTGCTACTTATACCCAAAAACTTAAGGCTCAACCCTCAGCAGTAACTGAGGATTGAGCCCTATACACCCGTTGGTTATATTTCGCCCCCGGGCAGTTCACCCGCGGAGGGAAAACCGCCTTCTGCTTTTAACCCTGCTTGGGAGGGAGGAGAGGAATCAACCAGTTAATCAAACTCTGGGTACTCCGGGTCTGCATGTAGATCTTGCCAGGGCCCTCGAATTCACAGACCAGTCCTTCTCCACTTACAATGGAGCTTACAATCCCGGAAGCTGCTTTCTTAACCCGGTAATTAACCGTGGACTCAAAGGCTACAATGTGACTGGTATCAACTATATATCTCTCGCCCGGTGCCAAAACCTTATCCAAAATGGCTCCATAACTGGTAAGGATTAAGAGTCCCCGTCCGGTGATTTTCAGAAGAAACAATCCTTCCCCGGAAAAGAACGACTTGCCGCCCCCAAACTTGGTGTCTATGTTTAAGCTCATATCCCCGGCCAGATAAGAGCCGGATTGTACGAAATAGCTTTCATCCTTAAGGTTTAAACCCACAATGTCTCCCGGCACGGTCGGCGCAAATGACACCTCTCCCGGGCCGCTTTCGGCTACGTAGTTACTGACAAAAAAGCTCTCGCCACCCAGGACCTTTCTTTTTAATGATCCCAGGAATCCTCCTTTCATTTCGGTAACCAGCTTAATGCTGGGGGTCATTGACACCATGGCCCCCGCTTCCGCCTGTACACCCTCTCCATGGTTTAACTTTAATACCGCCAGAGAATACGAAGGGCGGTGAAGAATCTCTAAGTTCATCGGCAATCCTCCTTAATCGTTATCGGTACGCTGAACGGGACGGAACTGATCGATCCAGCCGGAAAATGCTCCCGGATTTCTGGTCTGCAGCCAAACCTTGCCTGGACCCCGGAAACGACAGACCAGCATTTCCCCGCCGGTCAAAAAGGTCTTGAACCCGCCGCTTTTGTCTATGGTGAAGCTGGTATTCTCCGAAAAACAAACCACATGGCCATTGTCAATTATAAAATCCTGGCCGGCTGCAATTTCAACCGGATGTAGGGCCCCAAAAGCACCTATAAAAAGCTTGCCGGTTCCACTTATTTTCAACAGAAACAGGCCCATACGGCCAAAAAAGGAGTGCATTCCGCCCCAGGAGGTATCAACCTTGATCCCTTCGGTACAGGCGATGAACCCCCCTGATTGAACAAAGACGGTCTCCTGGTTTAATTCCAGACAGAGGATATCTCCGGGCTGACCGGTACCCAGCAGCAGTTCTGCATCTCCTTCTGCGGTAAAGGTAGAGGTAAAAAATGACTCCCCACCCAGCAGACTGCGCTTAAGGCTGCCCAAAACTCCACCCTGAGACATCCGGGCCTGTAAGGAAATATTGGGCGTCATACCGATCATGGCTCCTGGTTCCGCGATTATGGTTTCCCCGGCTCGCATAGTCAGGCGAGCCACCGCATAATCCGGCGAAAAAATGATTTCTTCCTGCACTTGAATCCCCCCATTCATACTAGGCACGTAGAGTTGCAATCAGACGCCTGGGCTCCAACAGAAGATCGAGAGCGTCCCTGATATCGCGCACCGCTATCCGGGCATTTTTAAGAGCGTCAATTGAGCATCCTTCCTGACCTATGACTACGATGGGCAGTCCGGCTGATCTCAGCATGCCGGTGTCATTGAAGCCATTACCGATAGCAATGGTGCTTTCGCTGCCTAACCTGGCAACGAATTCCTCTTTGTCCCGGTTTCCATCAAAGGGGCTTACCACCGTTAGACTCACACCCATCGCGGATGCTGCATCACTAGCCAGGCCGAAGGTATCCGCAGTGACCAGGTAGATATTCAGCTTTTCCCGCAGTTTACTGATTCTCCACTTAACCCCCGGAATTAATCGGCCATCGGTAGAGATAGTCCCATTCATGTCCAGTACTAAGTCGGTAAAAATCAGTTCTCCGACTCCTGGTACCACGACCTGGTACAATAGTATACACCTCATTTTCGGGTGAATTATGTCATAATTTTACTTTTTATATTTCGCATAGAGGTAAGATTCCCTGGTCATAATACTATCAGAGGCCAGCGGAATCAGTCTTCGGACTTAATAAGTCCAGGTTTCCCTTGCTAGCGGAGTAATTCCTGGACACTCCTTTTCAGGAGTTTTAACCGCTGGTCTCCAGTAGACCCACAGACTTCCATGCTCTTATTGAGCTTTCAATGTCGATTTGATTATATCGATTTTGATTCGGGAGTCTGTGGGTCTTATTTTCTCTTCAGAGAATAGGTTAGACAAAAACCTCTGAGTCTCCGCCACCTGACATTAATTTTTCGTTCTTTTTTGCATAGAACTTCAGGCCGGTGGTCATAATATACCCAGAAGCCAGCGACGGTCTTTGAGTTTAGGCTCAGGTCTCCCCTTCGGGTGGAATAAATCCTGACCGCTCCTTCTTAGGAGTCTTCGTCGCTGGCTTCCATGAGGCCCACAAGCTTCCTGCTCTGTTAAGAGCTTCAGATTCGGTTATTACCGGTTTTGATATAGATTGCTTGTGGGCCTTCTATTTTTCTGTGTAACCCCTTTTGATGAAATACCCGGGAAGGAACAAATTACGGTTCCATAAGTCCCGGGTCTAGGTTTCATCTTTCCTTTTTCCAATCTTTAACTCGTAGGAGTCAGTCGACTTCAGTCTCTTCGCAAAGTCTGATTAAAACCTGCAGCAGATCAGTATCCGTTATAATTCCCACCAGTTCCCCGGATTCGATTACCGGAAGCGCACTGATTTTATGGGTTATCATTATCCGGGCCGTCTCAGGTATGGTTTCATCCGGAGATATATAATGAACTTTTTTGGTCATAACCCATTCTACCGGTGTATGCGGGATCCTGCCCGGACTGCGCAACGCGTTCTCTATATCATGTTGTACCAGCATCCCCACCAGTTTTCCCCGGTCGGTTACCGGCAGGCGCCGGGTATTATTATCCCGCATTATCTCGAGAGCCTCTTGAATGGAGTTTCTTGGCGAGACCGTAATTACTGGGCTTGACATGATGTCTTTAATCCTGGTCAATACCTCCTCCCTCCTCTCAATGATCTTTCGGTTGTAATTCTATAATATCAGCTAATTACTCATAATGCCGCAAAAAAGATTGAAAATCACAGGCAGCAGGGCATGTCGGGGACAGTTCCGATTTCAGGGACACCGGAGTGAATCAGGGAGTGTGACGGGCAATTCGAGGACGCAATCAAGGGGAACAGGTCAATCGGAACCGGGGGAAAGGTTCCCTGTCCCGGCATGAAATCTCCTAACAGGAACCTGTCCCCTTAGTCCGGGTCAGTTCAAACCGCTCTGGTTACAGTCAGCTTGCGTTTGTTGATCGCTTTCTCGTATAGTTCCAGGTACTTGATGGCGGAACGGTTCCAGGAGAAGTCCATGCTCATGGCCAAATGGATCAGCTTATTCCAGGCTTCGGGGTTGTTGCGGTAAAGGTTAACCGCCCGGCTGATTGCATCGAGGAATTTATCCGGGACATACTCCACAAAGTCAAAACCGTTGCCGTAACCGGTTTCGGGGTCGTAGTTTTTGATGGTATCCTCCAGACCTCCGGTCCGTCTGACCACCGGTATGGTGCCATATCGCAGGGAAATCAGCTGGCCCAGTCCGCAGGGCTCGAAGCGCGACGGCATCAGGAAAATATCCGAACCGGCGTAGATTTTTTGGGCCAATACCGCGTCAAATCCCAGGTTAATTGAAGTCTGCTGCGGATAACGCATCTTGACTTCGGCGAACAACTTCTCATAGTAGTCTTCACCGGTTCCCAGCAGTACCAACTGAATTCCCAGACCCATGATCTGGTCAATCACCGCCGCCATCAGGTCCAACCCCTTCTGCGAGGCCAGGCGGGTGATTATCCCTACCAGAGGAACATCTCCCATACTGAGGCCCAGTTCTTTCTGCAGACGATATTTGTTTTCCCGCTTCTTCTCCAGCGAATTAACATCGTATTTTACATAGATCTTCTCATCCTTACTGGGGTTAAATTCATCGTAATCCAGGCCATTCAGAATACCGTGCAGGTCCAGGGCCCGTTTTCTGAGCAGTCCGTCCAGGCCTTCCCCCAGTTCCGGGGTCTGAATCTCAGCCGCATACTTTTTGCTCACTGTGTTGAGGACATCACCATATAAGAGTCCGGCTTTCATGAAGTTTACTTCCCCATAATACTCCAGTCCCTCGGGGGTAAAGAAGGAGTCATCCAAAGCCAGGGCCTTCATCACACCGCGGGGAAACCGTCCCTGGTACTGGAGATTGTGGATAGTGAACACGGTGGCAATCTTCTGGTAGAATGGTTCCTCCATGAATTTAACCTTAAGAAACAGCGGAATCAAAGCCGCGTGCCAGTCGTTGCAATGGATCACATCCGGTTGAAAACCGATGTAGGGGAGCATCGCCAGACTGGCTTTGGTAAAGAAGTTGAAGCGGTCAAACTCATCGTTAAAGCCATACATCCGATCCCGGTAAAAGTACTTGTGGTTATCTACCAGGTAAACCGGTATATCGCCATTGCGGGCTTCAACGGCAGTATAGC
Organism: Syntrophothermus sp. UBA1445; assembly: GCA_002329495.1. Taxonomy (GTDB): domain Bacteria; phylum Bacillota; class Syntrophomonadia; order Syntrophomonadales; family DTU052; genus DTU052. The sequence continues at coordinate 9,774 of DCTH01000078.1, forward strand.
GAATGATGGCGCTTTCCAGATGACCATCCATAGGAACGGGCAGATCGGTCAGATATTCCCCGGCTGTGATCTGTTTGTAACAGGGGATGACCACCCTGACATCATGTCCCAGGTTCTTCAAATCCTTGGGCAAAGATCCCGCAACATCCGCCAGCCCGCCTGTCTTCGCAAACGGGGTCATCTCTGCCGCAGCTATCAGTATCTTCATCTACTAATAATCGCTCCTTTCAAACCCTCCAGACCTCCCTGGAATCGCCCTTTCGATTAAAATCAGTGATAACGCTTTAGCGATTCAGCTGCTATTTCGGGAGGTGTAGGATTAATAAAATAATCAGTACCAAATTCAAACCCGGCCGCTTTGGTCAAACGGGGAAGAATCTCGATATGCCAATGATAGGAAACCCCGATATCCGTATTAACTGGTGTTGAATGAAGCAAGAGGTTATAGGGAGGACTTCCCAGGGCCTGAGAAAACTTAACGAAAACCTGCCTCAGGATACTCCCTAAGTCCCGGATTTCATTTTCCCAGATCAGGCCGAAATCAGGCTCATGCCGTTTGGGTACTATCCAGGTTTCGAAAGGAAAACGGGAGGCATACGGACAGAAGGCCAGCATGCTCTCCGATTCTGCGACAACGCGGGTTTGATCATGCTGTTCCTGGTATACGAGGTCACAGAATATGCACCGGTTAGTTGCTTCCAGATGCCGCTTGATACCTTTGATTTCTTCCTCTACTGCCTTGGGCAGCAGGGGTAAAGCAATCAGCTGGCTATGTGCGTGTTCCAGTGAGGCACCTGCTTCCTGCCCCTCATTCTTGAAGACCAGAACGTATTTAAGCCGGTGGTCCCGCCGCAGATCAAGGTGCCGGTCCCGCCACATCCTGATAATTTCTTCGATCTGCTGGGCGGGGTGATGAAAAAATTCGACCTGATGTTTGGGGGTCTCAATAATCACCTCATGGGCACCAACGCCATTTAGTGTTTTATGCAGACCGGTAACACTTTCATTCAATTGGCCTTCTATACCCAGGGCGGGAAATTTATTGGGGACAGTTCGCACCCACCACCCTGCTTGGTCTTTGTCGGTCCCGGGAGACCGGTAGGACCAAATTTCTGGAGGGGTTTTGTCTTCATTACCGGCACAGAATACACAGTCCCCAGAGTGTGATTCTACCGGTTTTAATTTGAAATCCTGAGGTCGTTTGGCTCTCTCAGTGGATATGATGATCCAACGCTGACTAAGTGGATCCTGCCTTAATTCGGGCATTTCTTTGTACCTCCAATCCAGCATACTCATTCTTTAGCATGAGTAAATAGCACAAATCTATGCCCCACAGATTATTCCTCTTCCTGACATATTTTCTTAATAGTCTCTACGCAGAAGTCGCTCAAAGAGCGGGCAATTTCTTGCGAGAAGGCCTCGGAATATATACGGCAGACCGGGCGGTCTTCATCCGGCAGGATCAAGCTGCTCCCGGATTCATTCCATACCCGGATGCCTTCCAGACCCTGGGCACCACGACCCGCTGAGGTCTCGGCCAGACGGCGTATCACTCTCCCTTTCTGTTTCCAGGAAATCGGTAGTTCCCTTATGTCGTAGAAGAAGAGGGGAATCCCCGCCAGCATCTCATCCAGACTCGAATCCAGGCGGGCCATCAACTCCAGCAATCTGCCGATCAGGTAAAAACCATCCCAGTGAAGTCGAAGTTGCTCCAGTTCACCTGCAGCAACCAGCTCTTTCATAAATTCTCCGCTGGCGGCCCTGGTTCTGGTCACGTCTTTTCCCATTTGCCGGGCAAACTGCTCAATTGCCAACGGGGCGTCAGATGGCAGGTATACGATGCGGAAACGTTCCGCGAAAAGCAGTGAAGTCGCCGCCAAGAGGTATTCGTCCCTGACTACCTGCCCTTCGGGCGAGATAAGGCAGATTCCTTGTCCGCCATTATCCATGTAGAGGCCCAGATTGGCATTACTCCGCGAAGTCTCGGAAACCAGGTGATCAATCACCATATCGGTATCGCCATTGGTCGCGGGCAATCGATCAGAACGGTCGATCCGGACCACATCACAAGCCAACCGATCCAAAAGCCAGGCTGTCCACTCACTGATCTTGGGGTGATCTGCCCCAACTACCACGCGGAACTGGTGGCGGGCTATCAGATCGAGGTCCAGTTCCTCAACAATGTTATGCAGGTAAGCCCGTGTCATGTCCGGGAGATACTTGGATTCCTCTATCCTGTCCATACTAATCGGGCGATACTCCTCCCGGTTCAGCAGGTTCTCAATCTTGCGCTCCTCTGGTTTGGTGAGATCGATCCCCTCCTGATTTACAATCCGTATCAGCGGTTTCTCCCCGTGAACTGTCAGGTGAAATCCACGTTGCCCCTTTAATTCACGAGTGGCAAACCGAAGAGTGGTAGCCGGGACCCTTCCGATATCAATGATCTCCAGTCCTGAGGCCATGAGACCCGCTTCCAAAGCCTGTTTGGCCATCCGGCCGGCATTTGACCAGTCGTACCCTACCACTACTCTGGAGTTAAGCGGCAGCAGCGTTCCCACGGCCCGCCCCAGGCGCGCCAATCGTTCCGGCGTGAGCTGCCCGTTCATATCACCCGTTATTCCCCGGCGGGTAAAGATGCTACGCGGGACCTTTTCCGACCAGACGACACTCTCACCTACTATGGTGCGGGCTTCAACCAACTTCTGGGGCCATACCTTGACATCCGGTTTGATCACCACTTCCTCCTCCAGCACCGACCGGTCACCGATAACCGCACCCTCAAAAACTGAGCTTCGGGTTTTGGCCCTGACACCTTCACCCAGAATGGCTCCTCGGATCTCGGCTCCGGGACCAATCAGGCAATCAGGCCCGATTACGGATCTCTTGATCGATGCGTTCCCTTCCACCAGGGAACCCTGGCCTAAAACGGTGTAAGGCAGTAGGCGGGCCCCGGAGTCAATATGGCAATTGGCACCAATATAGAGGGGACCCTCCAGACGCACCCGGGGAGCAATGTGACTGCCCTCTCCAACGATGACGTTCCCTTTACGCTCACCAGTGATCTCCACCTGCACCAGACCATTCAGGATATCAAAATGAACCTGTCGATACTGCTGGACATTGCCGATATCACACCAGTATCCCTGCAGGATACATCCATATAGCGGTTTTTTCTGTGCCAGGAAATAGGGGAACAGATCCCGCGAAAAATCAAACTGGGTGGCGGGCTTTACATACTGCAAGGCCTCAGGTTCCAGGATGTATATCCCGGTATTGACGGTGTCGCTGAACACCTCACCCCAGGATGGCTTCTCCAGAAAGCGGGTTATGCTGCCCTCGCGGTCAGTCAGCACCAGGCCATACTCCAAAGGTGATTCCACCCGGGTCAATACCAGGGTAGCCAGAGCCCCCCGGTAACGGTGGAATTCAAAGGCCTCATCCAGAGGAAAATCAGTCAGGGCATCCCCGCTGATAACAATAAAGGTTTCATCGAGGAACTCTTCAGCATTCTTTACACTACCTGCGGTCCCCAACGGCTTATCCTCGATGAAGTACCTGATGTTCAGCCCCATGTCCCGCCCACTCTGGAAGTATCCCTGAACTGCTGCCGGCAGGTATTGCAGTGTCACCGCAACATCCCGGATACCATACTTTTTTAAGAGCTCCAGGCTATACTCCATGACCGGCTTGTCAAACACCGGCATCATCGGTTTAGGCACATTACACGTAAGGGGCCGGAGACGGGTACCCTCCCCTCCTGCCATTACCACCGCCTTCAACTCGTCACCCCCTTGCTGCGCTGACCGGGTCTTTTGGCTCGTGACGGTGTCCAGAGCACTCTGGCGGCTTCCCGCTGCCCGGCACGGTTTTCCCGGGCTACCGTCTCGTAAACCTCGATGGTTTTGTGGGCAATAACCCGCCAGTCATACCGGGTTCTAACCTTTTGCAGCGCATTCTCGCGGAGTTTCTTGGCCAGGATATCGTTCTTCAATACCCGTAGCAATTGGTCGGCCAGTGAATTGGCGGAACCGGTTATAGCATGCAGCCCATCCACCTCATGTTCCACAATCTCGGCCAGACCACCGCTATCCGACACCACTACCGGCGTACCCGCCGCCATGGATTCCAGAGCCACTATGCCAAAAGGCTCGTAAAGGCTGGGAAAAACAGCCACATCAGCTATCAGGTACAGCATATCGCGGTCATCATCGCTGATGTAACCGGTGAACAGCATCTTATCGCCCAAACCCATGTCCCGGGCCTTATTTCGGAGGTAGTTCTCATAGGGTCCAGTGCCGGCAATGACAAACTTGGCATCCGGCTCATGGGAGAGCACCTTAAAGGCCGCATCAATCAAGACCTGGACCCCCTTTTCCCGAACCAGACGACCAACATAATAAATAATTTTCTCGTATGGCAGGGCAAACCGGTTCTTGAAATCAGCCGGGACCTGGCGGTCTCTGATCCGCGCCGCATGAACCCCATTGGGGATGTGTACCACCTTGTCCCGGGGCAGATTAAAGACCCGGCTCAATTCGCCAACCATATATCCGGAACAGCAGATCACTTTCCAGGCCTCATAGGTTAACCACCATTCTATGTTGCTGATGTCGCGCTGGACATCGTTATGAAGCCCGTTGTTGCGGCCATACTCAGTGGCGTGAATGGTTGCTATCAAGGGCACCTGATAGGAGTGTTTCAATGCCCGGCCAGCATGAGCCACTAACCAGTCATGGGCATGAATGATATGAAACGGCCCCTCGCGATTTATGGTCTGGACTGCCTTCTCCAGCATAGCCACATTGAGCTGCACTGCCCAGTTGACTATGTCTCTGGAGGGCAGATCATACGGGTATACCCGGAGGACCTTGACTCCATCCAGGTCTTCCTTCTCTGCCACTCCCTGGTCGTTAACCGTAATAACCGTCACATCCATTCCGCTGCGGGCCAGGGTCGTGGACAAATCGTAGACGTGCATTGCCAGGCCCCCCACTATACGAGGGGGGTATTCCCAGGTAAGCATGGCGATTCTCATAGCATTCCTCCCGTAACATAAAAAGCTCATTCAATAGAATGAGCTTTTTGCCGCCAAATTATGATTCTTTCGGCCTTTTTCCCGACCAGGCTTTAAGGAATGCGTCCGTTATGGACCTCGTAACTCCAGTTGCGGCCATTATTATTGTCCCAGTTATTGGCGCTGTCGTGAAAACAGAAATTAAACCTGTCTTCACCCTTTATATCAACTACCGTTTCCCAGCCCCATTTACTGGGGGTCATTTCATAGTCATGCAGCATGTCCCAACTATAGCTGGGACCGTAACCGGTGTGCATATAAACACGATCTGCCCCGCTCTCCGCCAACAGGCCGCTGTAAATAATGTGTACCGAGCTGCCGGCGGTAATGGGAACCGGAGTCGCTATAACTCCACCCTCGATCTCTGCTCTGGCCAAATTCCGAACCTCCTTTTGATTATTGTTTAAAACGACTGGGGTCAATCTGGTAGGTCCAGTTGAAACCCTTGTTATTGTCCCAGTTTTCAGCCCGGTCCTTAAAGCAGAAGTTCAACTGTCCACCACGATGAATCTTTATCTTGGTCTCCCAACCCTGGTCAGTATACTTCATCGCAAAGTCATTTCTGTCTTCCCACTTATCCCCGTAGCCAACATGCATAAAGACCTGATCCGCCCCTGACTGTGCCAGGAGGCCGGAATAACGTATATGGACCTGATCGCCTACTCCGGCGNNGGGATAGGGTTCGGCGGTGATACCCCCGTTCATCTCTACCCTGGACACCTACCCACCTCCTTGTACAGAGATTATTCATATTTAGTCTTATCTGGAGTCTCCAACTTTACTCAAAAAAATCAAACTTATAAACCAGGATATGTATGGAATCGAAGGAGGAAACAGGGGAGGGACGGTAGCGGGAGAGATGATCCGCTTGTCTGGTTGGCTTAAAACAAGCCAGGGACGGAGCAAGTCGGGGACGG
>DCTH01000154.1:0-1740 GCA_002329495.1 Syntrophothermus sp. UBA1445
GATATAGTTCTCATCAATATCAAGTTTATTTATAAGTCCCAGTTCATCGGCCTCAGCCCCGGATAATTCATAAATCCGGCCCCCATCGATGACCCGCTGGATCTCCTTTTCAATCTCATCGGTTACGTCGGGCAAGGCTGGCCCTGCATACTCGGGCNNAGTTATGTCGGGCAGGGCTGGTCCTGCATACTCGGGTATGAATTTGAGTCCACTGTATTGAGGAGGGTTATGGCTCGCCGTTATCATAATAGCCCCCCCGGCCTTGTGGAGACGCACCGCGTAGGCAGTTACCGGAGTCGGAATCGCCTTCTCCGGCATGTATACCTTGATGCCATTGCCCACCAGGACACTGCAGGCCGCCTTGGCAAACTCCCGGGAGAGAAAACGGTTGTCATAGCCGATGATCAATCCCCGCTTGGCCAGTTGGTGACTATTAATATATGAAGCAATCCCTTGAACTACCACCCGCACATTGGCAAAAGTGAAGTTGTCAGCAATGATATCCCGCCAGCCATCGGTTCCAAATTTTATCCTGGTCATTAACAAACCTCCGTATAATCAAAACGCCCTAATTAATTGATACCATATTTTGCTATCTGATACAACCCTGCCTATCACTAAAAGATGCGCTAAACATCCGTCCAGTACCGCATCAACCCGGGGTGTTTTTGCGAACTCCTGCTGAGTCTTTTCCCAATAAAAGCGTCAACCATCCCTAGTCTGAGACATCAACCATGTGCTGATTATTGTCTCTTTTATCGTCAATGTAGAGCTGACCATCGGAACTGAGGCTGGCAAACACAATATCCCGGGGTGAATTGTAGCCCCGTTTTTTTAACTCGGCGATCAACCACTGCTCATCCAGTTCGTTCTGCCTCAGGTTCTGGTAAATAACCTGACCGTCAACTATAATTTCGCTGGAGACACCCTTGTAGCTAGTGGGGATGTTANNGTTAAGATCGGCGGGGGTAACCGGCCGTTTTTGGGACTTCAGCAAGACACTCAGGCCGCCATTGCCCTCAAGGAGTGCAAACTCCACATCCTCAATGTTGAATACGTTCTTATCGCGCAGTTGACTCATAAGATTATCCAGATTGTAATGGAGCTTGGCCATATTGTGCTCCAGTATCCTCCCGTTGTGAATCACCACGGTCGGCTCGCCCTCGATGAGCTTGCGTAAGGGGCGACTCTTCACGGTTATAACTCCAGTTGAAAAAGCGGCGGCACTGAAGACCACCATGACCACAACGTGATCGGCAGTATGCACCTCTGAAGTAGCCAGAGTTGCAGCAATGGACCCGATGGTGATTCCAACCACCCAATCGTAAAAAGTCAGCTGGGAAAGCTGCTCCTTATTCAGCAAGCGCGCAATGATTAGAAGTACGCCAAAGGCCAGAAGGGCCCTCAATGCGCTAAGCAAATATGACTCCACGACCATACCTCCCGCAAGACTCTTTCCTTAGAGTCTCCCAGAGAGCCGGGGTTTTATTCCCATCGGGTGATCGAGGAATTCTCTCGCAGGAGTTCTTCCACATCTGGCTGCGCGAGGTGTCTTTAAAGTTTGAAGTACTTAAGGATGATGTCGCGGATGCGAAGGGAGGCCCTGCCATCGCCATAGGGGTTGGCGGTGTGGGCCATCTTATCGTACTCCTCCTGATCAGCCAGAAGTCTAGCGGCCATTTCCCGGATGACCTCCCGTGAGGTCCCTGCCAGCTTAACCGTACCAGCCTCAACCGCCTC
>DCTH01000154.1:1759-2102 GCA_002329495.1 Syntrophothermus sp. UBA1445
TCCTGCAGTCCGCCTGAATCACTTAACACCAGGTAGGACCGGTTGATCAGGTTGGAAAAATCCGCGTATTCCAGAGGTTCGATTAGCTTAACCCGGGGATGGTCCCCGAGTACCCGGTAAACNNAACCAGGTCTCTTACCACCGGGTTCTTATGAACCGGGAAAACCACCAGAGTGTCTGGGAATGCTTCCAGAATATCCAGCAAAGCAAGGTAAACCTGTGTCAGTTTCTCACCCCAGTTTTCACGCCGATGGGTAGTCACCAGCAGAATACGTTTGGAAAAGTCGATCCCCGACAGGTCATTGGAAAAGGTGTGATCCGGTGTCACCGTTTGCAGCAATGC
>DCTH01000154.1:2174-2787 GCA_002329495.1 Syntrophothermus sp. UBA1445
GAGTATTTGTTTCTGGTGCGCAGCCCGGCCTCAACATGTCCCACCGGAATTTGCAGGTAATAGGCAGATAGAGCGCCAAAAAAGGTAGTGCTGGTATCCCCGTGAACCAGTACCAGATCCGGCCGTTCCTTCAGCAGTACCTCACGGAACCCGCGCAGGACCGAGGTGGCAATATCGAACAGATCCTGCCGATCCTTCATGACATCGAGATCATACTGGGGGACGATTTTAAAGAGCTCCAGGACCTGATCCAGCATCTCCCGATGTTGAGCGGTAACGCATACCACCGTATCCAGAACAGGTACTTCTTCCAATGCCTTAACTACCGGCGCCATCTTGATGGCCTCCGGCCGGGTCCCGAACACAGCCATAACTTTTTTCAAATCTTCTTCCTCCGATCACTCATCTCTCTACATAATATGAGATAAAACCGGCCATGCCAATACAAATGGGATACAGGTGGGATACAGGGACAGGTTTACTGTCCCGGCTTTTTGGGCAGGACAATCAGTCCGTCGCGGTAGTTGTTCCCTCACCGGGTCTGTAGTGGAGAATTGATGTACGGGGTCTCACGCCGTATATCAGGAGAGCTATTTCGGGGACACCATACTAA
>DCTH01000220.1 GCA_002329495.1 Syntrophothermus sp. UBA1445
GATGATTTCGCGGCACTTCGGTGACTGGCTGCCGGGCTGGCCACCAGATGCTCCAGCAAACAGTCTGATTCACAATCCAGAACTTCGTCCTCATTCGATCGCGTATAATCACCGGCGGTTTCCTCAAGCATCACCGGGTTCTGGCCGGNNGCCCGACGGACCTCACCCAGACTCAACCCGGAGATTATCTCCCGGATCCTTTCCAACGGGAGATACTGTTCCTGCAGCTTCTTAATCAGGCGTAGTTTAAGGAGGTGTTCTTCCCGATAGCTGGTTCCGATCCCGGCGCCATCAGGTGGAGGGAGCAATCCGCGCCCAACATAGTAATGGACCGTTCGATTGGTAACCCCGGCTTTTTGCGCCAGTTCACTTATGCGGTACCTTTCTGACATTGGCCTTACTCCCTTTTCATTTGCTATGTGCTGATTTTACTATCGTTACGTTATGGTGTCAAGTTAAAGCCATAATAACCCTGGTAACCCTTTTTTGCGAATAAGCATTTTGAACCTCGGTTTGGAGCCGTTAAGCTGGCCTTGATGATGACGGGTAATCAGACAGCTATAAAAATGTCCGCCGAATGGCAGCGGGGGGTTACCCCCCCACAAAACTGGCAATGATCCGGCTAAGCTCTTCCGGCTTCTCTATCATGGTCATGTGCCCGGCCTTTTCTATGGTTGCCAACTGCGCTCCCTTGATGTTGTCATGCAGGAAATTGGCCAACTTTACCGGAGTCATTTTATCGTCCAGGCCTACAACGATCAATGTGGGTAGGTTTATCTCGTCCATTCTCTGGGTTACATCGAAGACACTGCAGGCCAGGAAGTCCTGGTAGAAGGTGTACACCGGGACCTCAGCCTGACTGGCCATGAACTCGTCAATCATCGCCGGATCAGAGTGGGGTGAAAAGGACAGCCGGACAAAGGCTGGATCCTGACGACCTTCCGCTAATGCCTCCAGAAGTGCCGGTGCCACCCTCATCCGGGCACCGGTCCCGATCAACACCATCCCATCGATCACACCACTGGTTTCCAGGGCCACCGTGAGGGTGATGGCGCCGCCCATCGATTGTCCCACCAGGTACAGGGGCCGGGGCGCATCAATACTCTGGACAAGTTCCGCTACCGCCCGGGCATACTCCCCCATATCATTAAACGGTTGTCCGCCTGACTGGCCATGCCCGGGCAGGTCCACCGCATATCCGGCAAAACCTACCGGCAGGTTGCCCATCAACTGCCCCCAGAGACTGTGATCGCCCCCGGCGCCGTGGATAAAGACCAGACTACCCCTGGCTTCCGGCGGCCGGTTAACCGCATAAAACATTTCTTCTCCCCGGACCGTGATCTTCGGCATTTGACTTCCCCTCCTGGTTAAGTATTCGTGTTCCTAAAGCTCACCGGCTACTTCGTACCCCGCCTCCTCAACGCTTTTTTTCATCGCCGACAGACTGACCTGGGTCTCGTCATAGTCGATGGTGACTGTACCCTGTCCCAGATTCACCTCAGCCCGGTTTACACCTTTCAAGGCCAGCAGCGAATCCTCGACTGCCCGCTGACAGTGTTTACAGCTCATGCCGACAACTTTCAATTGTTTTACACTCATGTTGCAAATCTCCTATCAGTTTAATTTTAAGCTCTCGCGATTAAATTGAATTTCAACAACTGGTGAAAATATCCTTTATACCTGATCAAAACTAAGCGGCCCAGATACTTGTCCCCATTCCATGGAAAAAGGGCACGGTATAATGTCAGTCTGGTTAATCAGCCTGATATGTATACCGTGCAAGGGAACGAACAACTGGCTTTCTCTGTCTAGAGTCGGCCTTCCAGCCTACTAAGTTGCCTGTATCTTCTTCAGAATAAACTCGATGCTGCGGGCGATGAGAGCCGCAGCCTCAGCCCGGGTCAGAGTATCCTGTGGACGGTAGTATTCCGTGGACTTTACAATACCGAGTTCCGCGAGCCACCTTACATCCTTTTCTGCCCAGTGGTTAGCCAGATCCTTAAACACCTTTACCTCCTCCTTAAACGTGGCGGTAAACCTACCTGGGGTCTGGTACTGTTTTATCATCTGATTCAAATCATAGCCTGGCAATTCAAAATGGGGTCTATCCTTGATAGTTTTGAAATCGCCTCCCCAACGCAGGCCCAGTGATTTGCCCAACTGCCCCACTCTCTCATACAGGTCGAGTCGATTCCAGGTAACCTTCCCATCCACCTTGACCTCAATATCAAAGGCTAAACCCCAGCAATGCATGCTATAGGGATACCGGACGTTGGTTACAATGTTTCCGCTGGTAGTCCTTCCTTGAGCATACAATGCGTCCTGCTCCTCCTTGGTGCGCAGGGTCTGGGTGATTATTATCTCGATACCATTTTTCCGGTAAAGATCGACAAGTTGTCGGCAAAGGGCCTGCAGCCGGGGATGCAAAAGCTCGATTTCCTTCACATTACCACCNNGCAACAAGATCGACCGGAACTCATTCCTGGCAGAGCTCTTTCGCCATCTACAACCTGAATGTGCAAATAATTCCATAGAAACCTGCTCACTATTTTATTCATAACCAGATGATGGGGTTCCTGTCACCGTTGAGGAATATTATCGCGGCTTTTATTATCACCTTAAAACCGGCACCTGCGGTAATATTCCATACATTTTGGCCATACTTTTAGGCAAGGAGGTGCATATGATGTTGCGTCGAATTGCCGGAGAGTTTCGTGGTTTTCTGGTTGCCCTGGTATCGGCGGTAATAATTGGTTCAGTACTGGCCCTGGTCGTTTACTGGAGTCCACTGCGGGAGACATTGCTGGACCCCCTGGCTGATTTCACCCTGATGCTGAGTGTATTCATCGGAGGCTGGTCTTCTGCCCACCATCATGGCAACCGGGGACTTGTCCGGGGTGTGGCCATCGGTCTGACTTTCTTCGCATTTGTGTTCCTGGTGACCCTGATCGTTAATCCCGCGCTTGTCTCATTCGCTTCCATGATAAAAGACCTGGCCCTGGGTATGGTCTGCGGCGGTTTGGGAGGTATCCTGGGAGTGGGTATGTCTGAGTAGAAAGATTAAAAAAGGCTACATAACCATAAGGCAAGACCAATTATCAGCAGGGTTACCCCAATTATCAGGCCGATTGAACAGTGCTTTGCCATAATCGCTCCCCCAAAAATTAAAAAGGAGTAGCATGCTACTCCTAGCCGATTAGTTTAAACAGAATCTTTCGGAGAAAGTTGGGAACCCGGAAATAATAGACACGCAAGACCTTCACCCCTCTGGCTTTTGGTTTATTATACTGGAGAGGTGCCCAAAAGGTTCATACTCATTTTGGATCTATGAACCATTTTGTCAGTTCCTGGTCCAGATCAGTATGGTTGATCTCAATAATGTTTCGCATGGGCATGCTGTCGCGAAAGAGTATACTGTAGCTGCGGCCGGCCGGAGGAAGGCAGAAGCGCCGGTCAAGTATTATCACCACCCCGGAATCAGTCTCACTCCTGATCAGGCGGCCAATTCCCTGCCGAAACCTGATAACGGCCTCGGCCAGCGCATACTCCCTGAAGGCATTTCTGCCCTGCCGGGACAGGCGCTCGGTCCAGGCCTCAGCCAGAGGTTCGGTGGGAGGACGAAAAGGCAAGCGGGTCAGAACCAGGCAGTTAAGCATGTCGCCCGGCAGGTCAACCCCTTCCCAGAACGTCTCCGATCCCAGGAGGATACCGTCCGGTCTTCCGGCCAATTTGGCGATGAGCGTGCTGTAATCACCATCCTGGTACTGACATATTATTCGTTCCGCAAAATCCGGGCCCTCTTCCCGCAACAGGCTGGCGGTCTGCAGCAGGAGGCTACGGGAGGTAAACAGGACCAGGGTGCGTTTACCTGAAGTGCGGGCGATGGTCTTGACGCACCCGGTTATCAATTGGGCATACTGTGAACTCCCGGGTTCGGCCAGGTTTCGTACCGCCAGGGTGCGGCAGTTGCGTTCAAAATCAAAGGGGGATGGAGATACCCACTCCCGAATAATCTCGGGGTCCAGGCAGTCCAGACCCAAACGTCTTTTAATGTATTGGAAACTTCGACCCACAGTGAGAGTAGCTGACACCAGTATCAGGGATTTCAACCTCGGGTAAAGCCGCTGGTTAAGTTCCGCCCCGATATCGAGAGGTGCAGTCGCAATGGAGGATAAACCGCGGGGTTCACTCTCCATCCAGACAACTTCCTCTTCACTCCCCATCTCCACGCTGTCACCAATCAGCCAGAGATCGTTGGCCGTGTCCCGCACCTCACCACTGAGCCCATATATTGTCAGTCCCTCTTCGGAATCAGGTATCATATCCGCCAGTTCCTCCAGAGAACGCTGCACATTCCGCAGGGCCCCGGCTACCTCCCGACAACCCTGGCTGAGCTCCGAAACCCCATCCATGTCAGGTTTGATCCGGCGGGGGCCAAAGGAACCAAACTCCGCAGTGATGTCACAGGTTGCCAAACCGTGTATGGCCTGACGAGCCAGATCCACCAGCCTTACGGTTTCCGCCAGTTCTTGCTTA
>DCTH01000050.1 GCA_002329495.1 Syntrophothermus sp. UBA1445
GTAGGGGGTCTCAATAAAACCAAACCGGTTAACTCGGGCATACGTACTCAAAGAACCTATCAACCCTATGTTGGGACCTTCAGGGGTTTCAATAGGGCACACCCGGCCATAGTGAGAGTGATGTACATCTCGAACCTGGAAACCAGCCCTTTCCCGGGTCAAACCTCCGGGACCCAGAGCCGACAAACGTCTTTTATGGGTAAGCTCAGCTAAGGGATTGGTCTGATCCATGAACTGGGAAAGCTGAGAACTCCCGAAAAATTCTTTTACAACCGCGGTAATAGGTCTTATATTAATCAGCACCTGGGGAGTCAGAGTTTCAACATCGTGAATACTCATCCTCTCCTTGACTACTCTCTCCATCCGGACCAAACCGGTACGGAACTGGTTCTGCAAGAGTTCTCCAACCGACCTGAGCCTCCGGTTGCCCAGGTGGTCAATTATATCGACCTTTCCCTGGCCTTTAACCAGATTCAGAAGATAGCCAATAGTCGCGGTCATATCTTCTATAGTAAGGTGACGGTTATCGTCCGGGATCTCAAGTTCGAGTTTCTTGTTTATCTTGTAACGTCCTACCGCCGCCAGATCATAACGGCGAGGGTCAAAAAACAGGTTGTTAAGTAATTGCCCCGCACCTTCTACCGTGGCCAGTTCGCCAGGACGGAGGCGCCGGTGAAACTCAATCAAGGCCTCTTCACGGTTGTTGGTCGTATCTTTTTCCAGAGTACGGGCAATGGTTTCATCATTATCGTACAGTTGCAGAATATCATCGTTGCTTTCGTAGCCCAGACACCTTAATAAAACGGTTACTGGTATCTTCCTGGTCTTGTCTATACGGGTATAGACAGCACCAAACGCATCCATTTCCAATTCGAACCAGGCACCACGGTTAGGAATTATGGTGGCACCGTACAGAACATTTCCGGTCAAATCCAGGCGCTCATTAAAATAAACCCCCGGCGATTTGACCAACTGGCTGACAACAACCCTTTCTGCCCCGTTTATAATAAAGGTTCCCTTTTCCGTCATAATGGGCAGGTCACCCATATATACGTCCGATTCTCTCAGTTCCCCGGTTTCTTTGTCCGTTAACCTGACCTTAAGTTTAAGGGGAGCCTGGTAACTGGCATCACGCTCCTTACACTCCTGGACCTCATATTTGGGTTGACCAAGATGGTAGCTAACGAATTGGAGTTGAAGCTTACCTGTGTAATCTTCGATGGGGAAAACTTCCTCTAGAGCCTCGCGCAGTCCCTCCTTAAGGAACCATTCATAGGAGTTGGTCTGTACTTCGATGAGGTTTGGGAGATCTATAACCTCGGTGGTTCTGGCATAACTAAGTCTCTCTCGTTTGCCGCATTTAATGACATGAGCCATTAAGTTTATCTCACCCCTTTTCGTAATCCTAAAAGAGTGAAAAGCAAGGTGCCATTGGTTACCTCGCTTTTTGTGCCCTGATCAGTGTGAACCTTGATATCCATACACCCTTTGCAAGTTATATGAATCGCAAGTATTAATGTTATCATAGCATTTAACGGCAGTCAAGGATACTTATATAAAACAGATGAACATATTTCAATTATAACCCTAATTTTAATAAAATTATCAAGTTTAGGATTGCCATCACGACTTTTCTCTCCCGATTTCTGCTGGCACAGGGGGACAGGGGGATGGTCCTTTTGTCACCTGTCCCGGCGGGTGACAAAAGGACTGTCCCTCTGTAAACCCATGAAAAAACACGCTCTGTAAAGCGTGTTTTTATCGCGATTCTGTTGTCCGCAGGACTACTTGATTTGAGCAGTTCCTCCAGCGGCTTCCAATTTAGCTTTAATCTCTTCGGCTTCCTGTTTGCTGATCTTTTCCTTAATAGGTGCGGGAGCTGAATCAACTAGGTCCTTGGCTTCTTTCAGCCCCAGAGCTGTTAACTCTCTTACCACCTTGATTACGTTGACCTTCTTGTCGCCGATTGCGGTAAGTATTACATCAAATTCGGTCTGCTCTTCAACTGGCTCAGCAGCAGCAGCACCAGCGGCCGGTGCAGCGGCTACAGCAACCGGAGCAGCGGCACTTACGCCAAATTCCTCTTCCAGGGCCTTAACCAGCTCGGCTAATTCCAATACCGTCAAACCTTTTACCAGATCAATTACTTCCTGCACTTTACTCATTCTTTATACTACCTCCTGTCAATTTTTTAATTCTATGACGCTTCCTTTTGTTCGCGTATAGCATCCAAAGCCCTGACCAAACCTGAAAGGTTGGCTTTGAGTACATAAGCAAAACCATATAACGGGGCCTGTAGTCCTCCCAGGACCTGGGCAACCAAAACTTCTCTCGAAGGTAAGGTTGACAACCCCCTGACCTGATTGGCTTCAATTACCTTGCCCTCTAACAGACCAACCTTTACCTCCAGATTCTTATGAGTCTTGGCAAAGTCAAAGAGTATTTTGGCGGCTTCTACCGGTTCGGTGTTGCTGAAAAGCAGAGCGTTGGGACCTTCTGCATAAGGCAGCAGTTCTTCCAACCCAGAGTTCTGCAGGGCAAACCGGGTTAAGGTATTCTTGAATACCCTGTACTCGACCCCTACCGCTTTAAGCTTGCCCCGGAGTTCATTCATCTCGCCCACATTCAGGCCGCGGTAATCAGTAAAGACCACCAGATTGGCCTCCTGAAGCCGGCTCTGAATCTCCTGGACTGCTTGTTTCTTTGCCTCAAGGTTTGACACTTATCGTTTCACCTCCCTCGCACCAAATAAAAAACCTCTGTGCCAAGGTACAGCACAGAGGTTATCTTAACCTCCAGCGTTAACCTCGGCGGGAAATTAAGGCCTTCTGCCACCCGCTGTCTACAGCCAACCGATTATTCAGTTTATCCGTGGTTGTTATTTGCCTTTCTGCATTACCACTAACGGGTTCACCCGGATACCAGGTCCCATAGTTGAACAGACGCTGATTGATTTCATGTATTGCCCTTTGGCTGCAGCCGGTTTGGCCTTGATCAGGGCATCAGCAAAGGTATTGAAATTATCTTCAAGGGCCTCCATGGAGAAGGATACCTTTCCTATCGGCGCATGAACAATTGAAGTTTTATCAACCCGGTATTCAATTCTCCCCGCCTTCAATTCCTTGATAGTACGCGCTATATCGAAAGTAACGGTACCCGATTTCGGGTTGGGCATCAATCCACGGGGTCCCAGAATCTTTCCAAGTCTACCTACCACCGACATCATGTCAGGGGTAGCAACGGCAACATCAAAATCCAGCCATCCACCCTGGATCTTCTCCTGTAGTTCCTCAGCACCAACGATATCGGCCCCGGCTTGTTCGGCTTCCTTGGCTTTGTCACCTTTGGCAAAAACCAATACCCGGCGGGTTTTGCCGGTTCCGTGGGGCAGGCTTACCGTACCCCTGACCTGCTGATCAGCATGGCGGGGATCTACCCCCAGCTTGATATGGACCTCAATGGTCTCATCAAACTTGGCCCGGGAAAGCTCCTTGACCTTTTGCAGAGCTTCCTGCGGATCATACAGCTTATCAGCATCAATCTGTTTGGTTGCTTCCTGGTAATTCTTGCCTCTTTTCATGTTCTTCCCTCCTGTGGTATTTGCGGATTAAATCCTCCCACCTAGTGAAACCTGAATCTTACCCGGTGATCTCGATCCCCATGCTGCGGGCTGTTCCCTCTATCATTTTAACCGCCGCCTCAATGTCATAGGCGTTCAGATCCTGCATCTTCATTTCGGCGATCTCTCTCACCTTACTGCGGCTGATCTTGCCGGTTTTAGTCTTGTTCGGTACCCCGGAGCCTTTATCGACTCCGGCCGCCTTTTTCAAGAGATCCGATGCAGGTGGGGTTTTCAGCACAAACGTGAAGGACCGATCTTCAAAAACGGTAATCTCCACCGGTACTATGTAGCCGGCTTGATTGGCTGTTCTCGAATTGTAGTCCTTGCAAAACGCCATTATATTAACTCCGTACTGACCCAGTGCCGGTCCGACCGGGGGAGCCGGAGTGGCCTTCCCTGCGGGTATCTGCAGCTTGACCAATCCCATAACCTTCTTCGCCATTCAATGCACCTCCTTTTAGATTTTGTCTATCTGCTCGTATTCCAGTTCGATGGGAGTCTCTCGACCAAACATTGATATATTTACCCTGATCTTACCGCGATCAGCCAGCACTTCCTTGACCACCCCTTCGAAGTTTTCGAAAGGTCCACTCTTGACTCGCACATGCTGGCCAACCTGAACATCTATCTTTGGTTTGCCACCAATCAAACCCATATGGCGTAAAATCTTATCGACTTCCTGTTTCTGAAGGGGAATAGGTTTGGTTCCGCTTCCTACAAAGCCGATCACTCCTGGGGTGTGTCTCACCGTTATCCATGAATCATCAGTCAAGGTCATGTCAACCATGACATAGCCTGGAAAAATGCGGCGCTTGGTGACCTTCCTCTGGCCCCCCTTGTACTCTATCTCATCTTCCTCGGGAATGATCACATTGAAGATCTGATTCTCCATATTCATTGATTCTACGCGCTTTTCCAGATTGGCCTTAACCTTGTTTTCATATCCGGAATAGGTATGCACAACATACCACTTGCGGTCACCTGAGGTGCTGACCGCAGCTCCAGGTTCAGATTCTTCCATATCGAGTTTTAAAAAATCTCCATCCTGAATGATGTCTACACCACCTATGCAACGGCTTTAAATAGCAGGTCCAACAGAAAACCCATTATGGCATCCAAAAACCACAAAAGACCACTAACCAGAGCCACTGATACCAATACGACTGCCGTGTACGCTATAAGCGCCTTGCGATCAGGCCAGTGGACCTTCTTCAATTCGTTATAAACGCTGGTCAGATAATCCCTTGCTCTTGTCCAGAGATTAGACATATTGGCTCCATCAGGTTTTTTCTTGGGCGTATTTTTGGGAGCACCCTTGGGTGTATCCTTCGCGTTTTCCTTATTTGTATTCTTATTTAAATTTTTTGTTTCACTATTGGCCACTTAATTTCACAACCTTACAGGGTTACTTGCCTTCTTTGTGAACCGTATGCCCATTACAGAAGCGGCAATACTTCCTTAGCTCCAGCTTTTCCGGGTGTTTTTTCTTATCTTTGGTAGTCATGTAATTTCTTTGTTTGCACTGCGTGCAGGACATGGTAACTGCGACCCGCATATTGGCACCTCCTGTAAAACAATCGCAACATTTAATCTATCATAACCAAAACCTGTATGTCAACATCAAAGACAGGGTTGCGACACACCCTGTCCTGATTCTGCCAGATCTGTTGCTGTGAGGTTATTATGGCTGATTATTCACTGATGCCGGTAACCACTCCGGCACCCACGGTCCTGCCGCCTTCACGGATC
>DCTH01000238.1 GCA_002329495.1 Syntrophothermus sp. UBA1445
TTATGCCCAGGAAGCTGTGCATTATATGGGGGGATGGGAGTTTATCCAAGGATCAAACTACCGTTTTGATCCGCAGGGAACTTGTACCCGGGAGATGGCGGTTTTGATTGCGGTTCGGGTTTATGAAAGTGTTGAAAATGTTGATCCTTGGTTAGATGAAGGCAATGAGGACGATGTTTATTTGGATAGTAATGATGACTATTACTATGATGACAATGACAACGGGGATGACTATGGTTATGATGGCGGATACAATTATAGTGATCCCGGAGATGATCAGCTTTTCGAGATGCCGAACCAAGGCCTCTCAGAAAGCACGAGTGCCCTGATCACCCTTCTGCCTGATGCCCAGATCATCTATGTGGATGATTGGGATGGGGGTGACGGACAGGTACTGTATAATACCTCCACTAGTGTGACCAAGGCTCTGAATTTTTATCGGGATCGATCCCTCTACAGCCAATGCAAAAAGGTCGAGGACACAACAATCGGGGATAATCCTGCTGTATCAGTAGAGACGGCTGGTTTACACTATTTGATACAAGCGCAAGCAAATACCGATCGTCAGGGATTGCCTACCGTTGTTCAGGTCAGTGTTTTTAAGCACATGTACCTGGAATGAGTAGCAATGTTCTTAGGTATTGGATAAGGCTTTCGGAGAGTGTTAAAGGGGGACTTCCCCCCTTTTTTTGCCTCTGCACAGACAAAGGCATACGATTCTATTTTGTCACTCTTGCACCCTTATGACCGGCTGAAAACGGCTGAGCTGGGCAGCAAAAGGTGGCACCTCACTGCAAACTGTTTATACCATACTCATAGCCGGGAATTGATCAAGCAACAGCAAGGAAACCTGGGAACCTGCCTTAAGTTCCGATTGGCCTGCCGGAATTTCAATTAGGGCATTAAAATCAATAAGCGAACGAATCATACTGGCCTTTTGACCTGGCAGAACCTCAACCAACCACCCGTCCGCTGTATAACTAGCCTTTCCGCGTAGGAAACGGGGTGTACTGCTCTTGCTAAAGGAGAAGGTGTTAGTGCAGGACGCCCTAACTCTAGACGTTGCAGAAGTAAGCCCTTGCATTTGGCGAATGACTGGAGCGGCCAAAAGTTCATAACCAACAGTACACGCAGCCGGATTGCCAGCCAGGCATATAATCAGGCTATTACCAAATATGCCAGCCCCGGTATGTGAACCCGGCTGTATTTTCACTCCCCAAAAAAGAGGGGTTGCCTGCCAGTGGTCAAGCAGCTTAAGGGCTTCACTTTCTCCAGCTGCATATGAACCTCCAACTGTAATAATGAGATCGACTTGTTCCGCCAGGTTTTCTGAGATTCTACTATCAGTCAATGGGGAAAGATGCCTCGCCACTATGCCGCCATCCCGGTTTACCAAGCAGTTAAGCAGGTAACCATTGCTATCAGGTAACTGGTATGGGTCAAGTGGGGCAGGCGATGACATTACATGAGGGGTAAGACCCAAGATGGCTAGCCGGGGTTTACGATATACCAGCAGGTCACTTACCCTACAGGCCGATAAAGCTGAAACCAGACCGGCTGTTATACGTGTTCCTGGTAAAGCCAGGAGTTCTTCTTGGGCAATATCTTCCCCAGGTTTTTTGATATTCCAGTGGGAACTGATTATGCTGGGCAAAATCACGGCATCCTTGTGAACCTGCACCATCTCATGTGGAATTACCGCCGCAGTTCCCAAGGGTAATGGCATTCCGGTCAGCACTCCAACCGCTTGGCCTGGGGCCAGAGGCTCGTCGGCAATTTGACCGTGTGACAGGTATTGCTTAACGTGAACTGGTTGCGAATCGTTTAGATTATCCTGGTGTAGCGCAAAGCCATCTACAGCTGCCTGTGCAACTGGCGGAATGTGATTGATGGCAGCTAGTCTTTGTGCAGCTATACGGCCGCATACATTCTGGATACTCACCGATTCAGTCGGCACAGTGGTCACATTGTCCATTAAGATTTGCTGGGCTTGACTTAGACTGATATTGGTAATCAATAGCAACCTTTCCGCCTTTCTTTCATTTTCCAAAAGCACAGTTGGGGAAATGGCAGATCGGGCATTCCTGACAGAATCCTCCGTGTCCCAGACGGATTATCTGAGAGCGGCTAACGCGCTGGCCGGTAAATATATAAGGAAGAATCAAGTCCAGACTGGTGGTGCGGTTAAACATGACACAGCCGGGAACCCCACATATGGGGACGTTGCCAAGATAGGCCAGCATCAGCATGGAGCCGGGCAGAACAGGTACCCCGTAGAAAACCACCTCAGCTCCGGTTTGTTTAATACCTGTGGGGGTCACGTCATCAGGATCTACCGACATACCGCCGGTAACGAACACCAAATCTGCTCCGTCATTAATAAACTTCTTTATCTGTGCCGAGATAAGTGACGCATCGTCCGGTACCAGTACCTGTCCCATAAATTCTCCCTGGTACGAAGCCAACTTTTGCTGTAGTACCGCACAGAATCCATCCTTGATTCTGCCGCTGTATACCTCATTTCCAGTGGTTACTATGCCAACCCGCAGGGGAATAAAGGGTTTAACACTGATTAGGGGACTGCTACTACAGCAGATCTGTTCTGCAGCTTCCAATTTTTCTTTTTCAATAGCAATGGGAATAACACGAGTACCTGCTGCTACCGTACCCGCTGCCACTGCCTGACTGCCATGCACAGAGGCCAGAACTATGCCCTCGATGCTGTTGATTTGCGCCAATCGCAAGGCATCAATTTCTAATAGGCCGCTGTATGCGACCTTCAGGCTCACTTTGCCCTGATTGGGTTCACCAAAAGTGATGCCGGGACCGCTGGCGGCTTTAGCCAAGCGCAGGGCCGCCTCATCTTCATGGATCAGGCTGTCGGAATCTTCCCAGATATAAATATGTTCTTTACCCAGGTCATGCAGCTTAGGCACATCTTCAGCACGAATAACATGGCCTTTTTGAAAAGCCCGAACTTTCTCTTTACCGGGGACGATCCTGGTAATATCATGGCATAAGGCTAGACCAATGGAGTCATGTAAGGAAATCTTTTTCATAACTGTCCTCCCAGCGGTACGAGAATGCCTCCTAAACTGCCTCCACTCGGCAGGGCACATAGCGGTGCAGCGGGGTAGCAGTGAAAGGATCCCGGTGCGTATTTTTGGTTAACTTGTTGACATTAATTCCATAGATGTTTCCCTGATAATCCAAACCAAAACCATGGGGGATAATAACTGTACCGGGGCGTACTTCCGGGGTAATTTCCACTTCAATTTCCGCACTGCTTGCTTCGGTAGTGATACGAGCCATCTGCCCGTCTTGTAAGCCTAGTTTCTCACCATCCCGGGGATGCATAGCCAGGGTGCAGGCTCTCCGGCCTTCATTCCAGGCGGGATTGCGCATCAGGGAATTGGCGTTCATACGGGTGTGACGGCCAGCCATTAAGATCAGGGGAAATTCTTCCGGCAGCTTAAGGGCTTCGGCTTCTTTCTCGGGGGTCACATCTTTCAGCCAATCAATCATCTCCGGAATATATACATTGACTCGGCCATCTTCGGTCCTTAGCTGGGCAAAATTGTTCTCCTCGATTATTCCTATCCAAAGTCCTTCGGGATGGTCCAAAATAGCCTGGAAGATTTCTTCGCCCATCATCGGCCCTTTCTTAAAGCCTGCTCGCACGGCGTTTTCACGAGAGGCTTTGGGAAGAGTCTGCAGCAATCCCCATAAAGCAGCCAGATTAGTAGAACCCAAGGCCGGCCCCAGGGTTTTTCCTAGAATGAAAGGTGTTATACCGGCGTACTCAGGATGGGCCTGCAGGAACTTCATCAATTCCAGGCCGTATTCCAGACGGTTGCCGGCCTTATCGTATAGCTCCCGGGGCAGCTCTGGTATGAGTCCCAGAGCATCGGCAATACGCAAGTGAATTTCCGATATTTCCAGGGGCTCGCCCTCAGGCTCCACCACGGGCCGGCGCATTTGAAAGTATACTCCCGGCACCGTAAAGGGAAAGAAGGTGCTGTCCCAGGATTCATAGGTGGAACGGGAAGGCAGTACATAATGAGAAAGCTGGGCCGTTTCGGTCATGCTGATTTCGCAGGTCACCAGCAGATCTAGCTGCTGGAAAGCTTCTTCATAGGCAGTGGTATCGGCATAAGAACGTAAGGGGTTGGATTGGGTGCAGATTACCGCCCGGGTTCGCTCCGGGTGATCGGACATGATTTCCTCGGGCAGGACATTGGGAGGAGCGTAACCCATGATGATGGGAATGCCGGTAGCAACTGATTTCCAGTTCTTGGGATTGCGTTCATCGGTATGAGCTCCCATAGGCATAAAATATCCCGGTATCAAGTTGGTGCCCGGCAATCCAATCTGGCCGCACAGGGCGAGAAGTACCATCACCAGGCAGGATACCAGGGTGGTATGGCGGTTCATCAGGACTCCCAAGTCAGTGTGCAGGCCTACCTTACGGGTGGCCATCAGTTGAGCGAATTCCCTTACCTGTTCATACTCTAATTCACATACCTTTAGGGCAGCCTCTATATCAAAATTTTCCAGATAGGGCCAGATCTCCTTAAATCCGGTTACGTGCTGATCAATGTAATCTTGATTATACCAGCCTTCCTGTATTATTATGGCAATTATCGCTCTTAGCAGTAGGGCGTCGGTACCTGGACGCAGAGCCAGATGTAGGTCAGCAATCTGGGCCGTTTCCGATCTGCGCGGATCAATGACCGCCAGAATTTTGTCCGGGTTTTTGGAAAACTCACGCAGGACCAGGGGAGCACGGGGCATTTGATGACTTTCCATGCCGTTCCAGCCGATAGACACTAGCATATCAGCATTTTCTTCATCAGGAATGGCCCATAGGTACTGACGTCCCAGAACTCTTCCTTGAGTCCAGAAGAATCCGGTTAGTTCCTGAGCCAGAGCACTGTAATGATAACGGGAGCCCAGACCGCGCAGCAGGCGTACGCCAAAAGCAGCTTCAAAGTGGCAGGATTGCCCTCCGCCCCCCATATAAGCAATAGAACGAGGACCGTACATATCTCTTATTTCCTTTAGGCGAGCAGCGATTTCAGAGATAGCCTGATCCCAGCTTATGCGTACAAATTCACCGTTAACTTTTTTCAGGGGGTATTTCAACCTTTGCTCATGATGCTGAAAATGGGCAATGTTCATACCTTTGCGGCACACATACCCCTGGCTGCGGGGGTTGCTTTTGTCTCCCCGCACTTTGACAATGCGGTTGTTTTCAACTAACACCTCCAGGCCGCAGTTTTGCGCGCACAACGCGCATCCGGTTTTTTTCCATTCGCTCATG
>DCTH01000236.1:0-2511 GCA_002329495.1 Syntrophothermus sp. UBA1445
TTCGACAACCCACTGGTGGTAGACAAGGAATTCGGTGAAATTGATCTCTCGAATCTGGGAACAACTGTGACCATCCGCAGTCGCTCCGGGGAAGTCACTATACGGGAGGTACGGGGCGATGCCATAATTCGTCTTACCAATGGTGAGGTTAAGGCAGAACGGGTTTCCGATCTTCAGGTAGCGCTCGAATCCGGGAATATTAGTATCATAGAGGGAAAGGGCCATATTGATGCCCGCAACCAGTCGGGTACCATAACCGTGGATAACCCGCNNAACTTCATACTGAAACCGGGAGCATCGAGCTGGCTGCCGGAAGGTTGGATAACTGCCGTCTGACGGCCTCAACCGGGTCTGGTCAGGTAGTGGTACCATCATACCTGGAAAAGCCTGAGTTTAGAAAATCGACAGGTACTGGCCAAATGGTGGAGGCCAATCTGGGTCGGGGGGAAAGGACTATCGACCTCTTTACCCGGCAGGGGTCAGTCACAGTGAGGTAGAAAATGCGACAGAACGATATTACCGATGAGGAACTGGTAAGGCGGATTCTACTTGGCGAAGATCATCTGTTTGAAAAGATCCTGGTGTCTTATCGCGACCGGGTGGCGGCCCTTATCTTCAGCCTCACCGGCTCGCAGAGTGATCTGGGGGATATCGCCCAGGAGACCTTTATCGCGATCTATAAAAACCTGGCCTCATTCCAGGGCCGCAGTTCCCT
This sequence comes from Syntrophothermus sp. UBA1445, assembly GCA_002329495.1. Taxonomy (GTDB): domain Bacteria; phylum Bacillota; class Syntrophomonadia; order Syntrophomonadales; family DTU052; genus DTU052. The sequence goes on from DCTH01000236.1 coordinate 716, forward strand.
GGGAACCTGGATTTACCGCATTACCGTGAACAAGTGCCGGGATTGGCAGCGGCGCAATTACCTGCGCCATCCGGTGGAACTGCTGGGGATTACCGGTTTCAACCGGGCGTCCCCCCGGGATGGACCTAACCTGGAGGAGCAGGAGGTCATCAGGAACGCCATTGGGCGTTTGCCGGAAAAGTACCGGCTGGTGATCGTCCTCTACTACTTTCATGACCTATCGTGCCCGGAAATCGCCGATGTCCTGGGTCTGCCGAAAAAGACGATCGAGACCCGGCTGGCCCGGGGACGAAACCGGATCGAAAAAATACTTGACTGGGGAGGTGAGTCGGCGTGTACAGAAACTCGGATTTAGATGAGGCCTTGCGGAAAGCCCGGCCGCTGACGGCCCGGGAAACCGTACTCAGCCCGGATTTCAATGAGCGGGTGATGCGGGAGATCAGGAGAGTAAAAAGGCAGAAGGCCCATAGACCACATGGTCTGCAGGAACTGCGCATTGCGGGGATGAGCCTGGTCCTGGCGGGAATCATGCTGTTTTTCTTAAACGCCACTCCCCTGGGACAGGATCTTAGTGTCCTGGCTGCTTCAGTCAAATCAACCACCGAAAAGGTGGAAAAATACCGGATAACACTGCCTGATTGGGAGGACTTTTGGTTCCTGGAAAAACTAGAAAAGAGGGATAGCAGGTGAAAACCAATTACAATAACTTCTTAGTCTTTGTCTTCTCCTTAATTCCGGGTGCTGGCTACATGTACCTGGGACTGATGCAAAAAGGCCTGGAGGCCATGCTGTTGTTCTGGGCCAGCATCACCATTTTTGCATGGATCAGTCTTCCCCATTTCGTAGCCATGATCTCGATCCCACTCTGGTTCTACTTCTTCTTTGATACCTATGCCATGCGCAACCGCCTGGCTCAGGGGGAAGAGGTCGATGATAAAGGGATGCTTGACATCATGTCTCGGCTGGGTGAGTACAAGTATTATTATACCGGGATTGGGCTGATGGTAATCGGGGTCCTGGCCCTGCTGTCAAACCTGAGTCATGATTTTTCCGGCTGGTTTAAGTACGGCTACTATTTCAAAAAGTACCTGCCCCCGGTCTTGCTGATCACCGGAGGAGTATTCCTCCTTTCCCGCACCCGGTCAGTCAGGTCCGTTTCAAAAGAAATCGATTCGGAGGATCAATTGGCTCAACCGGTAGATGAATACCACCAGATCAATGAAGATAGCCTGGTATCAGAGCAAGACCAACAAGTATAGACCGTGAAATCCAAGGAAGCAAGGGGACAGTCCCCCTGCTTCTGAGGCACAGCTCTACGGTGGCTGTGCCTCCTCCCTTCTTTATCTCTATCAAGGGATAACCCAGCCATCTACACANNTTAAAGCGTTCACATGACTCACAGTAAAACGGTCCCATAAAGACGTAACGGCGAACATTGGAGTAATTGCAGTATACCCTTCCATCGGCACGCTTCGATTACTCACGGGGATAAAACTGGTCTTGGCCCCCTATTACCTTATCCAACTCTTCATCCGACACTTGCATCTTGTCTCTCTCGTCTTTCATGTTTACGNNGCCCTTCCGAATGAAGCAATGGGTCAGACCCCTTACTTCACCTATTCGCAATATTATCAACCGGGGACGATCCTGGTCCTTCTGACCGCTGTCCCGTGCATTTAACTAAACCATGCGTCTATGCATCTGTTGGTTTGAAAGTGAATACAGTCTATACACCAGGGAAACGAAGTCAATGGATTATTCGTGGTGTTAAAGCAAAGTCTTCTTCCATCAGAACG
>DCTH01000236.1:2527-2740 GCA_002329495.1 Syntrophothermus sp. UBA1445
TTCCAGTTCATCCTCCGACAACTGTTTTGTGTCTTTTTCATCTTTAATCCTGTTTGCGGCGCGACCATGGATCCGGCCTGCCGCACCCACCTCCATTCCGTAACCAAAGTTTTGGCCGGTATCTTCATTCATTCCAGGATATATTTATTGTTAAGATATCCATCTACGCATGCGAGTGTATTATAGAACATGCACCTTGGACAGGTGGGATCG
>DCTH01000141.1 GCA_002329495.1 Syntrophothermus sp. UBA1445
TGGGGACAGTCCCCGTGATGCAATCGACCTGTCCCCTGAAAACGTGCCGAGCATATAGGTTTCTGCTATACTGTTCTATAATAAATAATGGCGAAAAATACTTGAGGTGGAGGTAGTTATGATAGACAAACAGGGCCGGTTATTTGGCAAGGTCAGCATTATCGATTTGGCCATTATCCTGGCGGTGGTTCTGGTAATTTTCGGGGTATTCTATCGCGGACGGGGGCCGGAGGTGGCAGTAGCCTCGAAAACAGTGCAGCTCAAAGTGGTATGTCCCTTTGTCTACCCGGATGTGGTGCCTAATATTAAGGTAGGAGATCAACTGGTGGCCAACAACCAATTGGTACCGGTATATATAAAGGAAGTAGATGTTAGGCAGGCAGCCACCACGGTCAGCAAACCGGATGGAAGCATGATCCTGACCGAGAACCCGTTCCGCAAGGACATCTTCCTGATTATCGAGGGTCAGACCACGGCGGTCAGCCCTTATCAGATCATGCTGGGCGGGCAGCAGGTGCGGGCCGGCAAGGATGACTACTATGTTAAGACTCGTACGGCGGAACTGAAGGCGACGATACTGAATGTGGAAGTGAAGTAGAGGTCATGACCCTATTATACCGCTGGTTGGAAGGGAGCCTGTTCCTGGGCTGGCTGGTGAGATTCTGTGCCCGACCCGGCCTGGGTGAAGGCTCGCTGATTATAAGAGTTTGCAAATGGGTTTTAGACCTGCTGCAGGAACTCCTGCGGGGCAGCTGGTTCCTGTCCTGGCTGGTTCGCGGCAACCCCCATGTCTTACCCTACAGTGAGGTGAGTAATCCGGGCCTGATCGGGACCGTCTCTGGATGGTTGTGGGAGCGGATTGTAAAGATTCTATGGGCAGTGGGGGATTGGGCTCGTCAATTGATTACCGGCAGTGTTCTCCTGACCAGGCTTGTGGTCGCGATTGGACTCCTGGTGGCTTTGTTGGTGGCGGCTGATCTGGTAGTTAACCAGCCCCGGGGTCTGGCACTGGCAGTTGAGGTGGGTCTTTTGTTCCTGGGTCTGCTGCTGGTTATCTGGCACCCTACCCGGGAGTGGTGGAGTGAGAGCCTTCTGGCCAAGGTCCTGAACTGGTGGAACGGTTATCGGGAATCCGCTCCGTCTGTCCGGCCGGCTATGGAATACAGCCTGTTTTTGGTGGTGGCCAATGTTCTGGTGGACTATGTCCTGCGCACCTATTCCCCATTTCCATTTCTGGTGGGGGTCTGGGATGAGCTTTTGTTTATTGTCATTGTCGGCATCCTGCTGATCCGCACCGGGTTACAGAAGCTATCCCCCCAGGGCACGAGATTGTTGGTGCCCTTCCTGCTCTACCTTTGTGTTTATGTCTTCCTGTTTATAATCAGGTCCCCGGAAACCGCTCCGGCGGTGGAAGGGCTGCGGGTTTACCTGCAGTACACCCTGTGGTTTTTTGTAGCCGCCAACCTGCTTTTCAGCAGGTCGCAGTTCAAGTGGATTTGCGATGTATTCCTGGCGGTGGTCTTTCTGGTTGCGTTATACGGAATCTATCAGCAGTATATCGGGGTAGAGATTCCCACCTCCTGGTATGACAGTAAGGTTGAGACCAGTATTACCACGCGGGTTTTTTCGATCATCGGCAGTCCCAATATTTTAGGAAGCCTGCTGGTGCTGGCCATCCCGATCTCTATTGCCAGCCTGACTGCCAGCCGCAGTTACCTTAAGAAACTGGTGTATGGCGGAATCTTTCTGGTAATGCTGGCCTGTCTGGTGTTCACGTTATCCCGAGGTGCCTGGCTGGCTTTGGGATTCACCATAGTACTTATGGGGCTCTGGCTGGACCGGCGTATCATCTGGGGCCTGCTGATAGTTGCCATCCTGACTCCGGTGGTCATGCCAACCGTTTATGATCGCCTGGCCTATATGGCCACCCCGGAGTATATGGCTTCCAGTGAACGGGGCGGGCGTATCGGCCGCTGGACTCAGACCCTGGCTACCTGGCAGGGGGCACCGGCGACCGGCGTGGGCCTGGGACGATTCGGGGGAGCGGTGGCAGCGCGTTACTACCCTAACGACTCATTCTATGCCGATAATTTCTATCTGAAGACCGGCGCAGAAGCAGGATGGATGGGACTGGTTTCCCTCTTGCTGCTCTTGGTGGCCGGAATTCGTCTGGCCCGCAGCAGCCTGGACCAGGTTGACGATCCCTACGCCCTGGCTTTGGGCATGGGGGTCCTGACCGGACTCTTAGGTATCCTGGCCCATAATGCGGTAGAAAATATATTTGAGGTTCCCATGATGGCGACCTATTTCTGGTTCTTCCTGGGGCTGTTGGTGGCCCTGCCGAAAACCACATCGGGAGCCAACGGCTCCGGGGAGCAGTATGAAGAAAATTAGGGTGTTACAGGTAATTGGCGGCGGCGAGATTGGTGGTGCGGAACGGCACCTGCTGACTCTTATGCGCCTGATGGACCGGGAGAAGTTCACTCCTGAACTCCTGTGTCTCTGTCAGGGCCCGTTTGCCGGGGTGTGCCGTAAGGAAGGGATCACCACTCACGAGATAGTAATGCGCCACAAGCTGGATCTGGCGNNCGATTCGCCGTCTCATCAGGGAACAGGAAATCGACCTGGTCCACACCCACGGGGTGCGGGCCAACCTGGTGGCCCGTATGGCTGGCCGGGCAGAGAAGGTTCCGGTGGTAACCACCTTTCACAGTGTACTGCGCTATGATTACTCAACATCAGCCGAGGCTGCAGTGGCCCGGATTCTGACGCGTTTGACCAATAACCGCACCGACCGGTTTATTGCCATTTCGGGTGCAATCAAGGAAGATCTGGCGGCTATGGGGGTAACCCCGGATCGGATTGAGGTCATCTACAATGGGCTCGATGTCTCGTTATTAACCCCCGGTGAGTCACCCGATAACGTCAAAAAAAGCCTGGGGATCACCCCCGGTCAACGGGTGGTGGCCATGGTTGGCCGGCTGCACGCGGTTAAGGGTCATATCTATCTGCTGCAGGCAGCCCAGCGGATTGTGACGCAACACCACGATGTAGTCTTTCTGCTGGTCGGTGAAGGGCCGGAACGGCCGATCATTGAAAAAACCATAAGCGAGTTNNAAGGCAGGGTCATTATGACCGGCTTTTACCCCAACATCAGCGAGCTCTACCCAATAATGGATTTGCTCTGCCTGCCCTCCCTCATGGAAGGGATGGGCCTGGTCCTCTTGGAAGCCATGCATTTCGGGGTTCCGGTGGTAGCCACCCAGGTGGGAGGCATCCCAGAAGTGATTATTGATGGGGAAAG
>DCTH01000135.1:0-6238 GCA_002329495.1 Syntrophothermus sp. UBA1445
TTGTTGAGCACCAGTATTACTGGTTTGGGCTTTACCAGGTCCTCCAGTTCCAGATTGCGGGTGGATTGAGGAGCGCGGGCATCTGCTATTTCCACCACCACATCGACCAGTTTAAGATTCTCCAATATCTCGCGCCGGGCTTTTACCATATGGCCCGGATACCAGTTGTTAACCACTAATGTCCCTCCCGGACGATAAAAAATGGCTGTTAAAACCTTACCCTTATATTAAGATTAAGACTGGCTTTTGCAGCCAGTCTTTTGTCTCTTATCTACTTTCCCTTTTTTCTTTGATCTTAGCCTTCTTGCCAAAGAGCTGACGCAGGTAGTAGAGCCTGGCTCTTCTTACCTTGCCCTTTCTTACCACTTCTATCCTGTCAATCCTGGGAGAATTAACCGGAAAAGTCCTCTCCACCCCGACTCCGTAGGAAATACGCCTAACGGAAAATGTCTCTCCCAGTCCGCCTCCCCGTCTGCGGATAACAGTCCCCATAAAGACCTGAATCCTCTCGCGGCTCCCCTCCACAACTTTTACATGGACCTTGACCGTATCGCCGGGTCCAAAATCGCTTATGTCTTTTCTTATCTGCTCCTGCTCTATCGCATTAATTATGTCTTGCATTATTTGACCTCCCTTCCATGATCATTCTTGTATATTTTTAAAACATCTCTTTGCCGACAAATGGTATTATATCACAGGGCTTTTCTATTCACAAGCTGGCAATCCACTTGTTCAATATCGCCCCAAAACTCCGGACTCAGGACTGGCGTTGAATTCACGGAATTTGTCAGGTTCGGCATTCCTACCANNCGGTCGAGGATTATGGCTACGGCACTCCTGACTGACAGATGGTTGTAATCACTGTCAGCTTCAATCGGATGCAGAATAAAATCGGCATTATTAATCTCGTCTTCTACCAACCCCCAGCCGGTCCCGAATAACAACAGATAGGGCCGATCTCCCTCGGCGATCCGCTGTCGCATCTCCTGATAACTTACACTGCGGGGATGCACCCGGGCATCGGTTACCACAGTCAGGGCCCTTTGTCCCTCCAGCTCAATTATCCGTTTCTGCGTCTCCGTAATGTCTGCAACCATCTCCAGCAGCTTTAGGGCCTCCTTGCGGTCTGGATTATACTCGCCGCCAAAACCGCTCTGCCAGTAGCTGAGCATCTCTCCAACCAGTTGGCGCTGGCTCTCCTGAGGATGGACCAGGAAGTAGCGCCTTACACCATAGGTACGGGACACCCGGGAAATGTCATGCACATCCAGGTTGGTTATGGAGGTGGTAATCACTTCCCCGCCTTTGTTGTAGACCGGACTGTGCATCAACGCGACATAGAGTTTTCCCTTCATTGCTGGTCACCACCATCCCCGGAAAAGAGGATCTCCATCAGATACCCTCGTTCCTCTTCATCGAGATTCTTTTTGATCAAGAGGTCCGGCCGGGCCAGCAGGGTCTTCCGGATACTCTCTTTTTTTCTCCACCGCCTGATTTCTTCATGGTTACCGGACAGAAGGACTGCCGGGACTTCGAGTTCTCCTACCTGCCGTGGTCTGGTGTACTGCGGGTATTCAAGCAGCCCCTCACTGAACGACTCGTCATCGATTGACTTCTCACTGCCCAGGACTCCCGGTACCAGACGTGCGGTCACCTCAATCAGTACCAGAGCCGCCATTTCTCCCCCGGTCAGTATGTAATCACCGATGGAGATCTGATCATCAACCTCCGTTAAAACCCGTTCATCAAAACCCTCATAGTGTCCACAGAGCAGCAGGAGGCTTTTCTCTCCCGCCAGTTCCCGGGCCATTTCCTGGTTCAGGATCTTACCTGCCGGGCTCATCAGTATGGTCCGGGCTTCGGGATTGGTACGGTGCAGTTCCTCCAGGGCCCTCAAGGTAACATCGGCCTTGATAACCATACCAGCACCGCCGCCAAAGGGGTAGTCATCAGCCTGTTTGTGTTTGTCCAGGGCAAAGTCCCGGAGGTTAATCACCTCAACCTGAATGATACCCCGCTCGATGGCCTTGCCAATCAGACTGCTCCTGAGCGGCGACTCAAACATCTCGGGAAAAAGAGTCAGTACACTGATCTTCATCATCAAACCTCATCCAGCAGCCCGGGCAGGAGTTTAACCTTCATCCTGCCGTTCGCCAGGTCGATATCGAGGACCACATCCTTGATGGCGGGTATCAGTACTTCCCCATACCTTTCGCCCTTAATCACGTAAACATCATTGGCCCCGGTCTGCAGGACGTCTGTCACTACCCCCAGTTGACCTTTTTCGAGGTCATCCACCATCAGGCCCACCAGCTGAAAAACGTAATGGGTGTCTTCCGGGAGAGGAAACACCTCGTCCTGCTCCACCTTAAGCAGGCCTTTCATCAGACCGGCAGCAGCCTCTATGGTGTCGATACCGGCGAATTTAAAGAGCAGAAACTGCTTGTGCGGGCGATAGTGCTCAATCTTGTAGTAACCGCTTCTGGGGCCGCACTCCACCCAGATCTCTTTCATCCCTTTGAAACGTTCCGGGAAGTCAGTAAGAGGCAGAACCTTCAGCTCTCCTTGAAGACCACGGGTTCCGCATATCTCCCCAACGTTTATCATCTCCCGGGCCAAGGCTGTCACCCTTTCCAGCCATAATCATTTCCCACCAGAACCTGGTTTTGGATACCTAGCGGCAAATCTCCACTGATACCTTTACACCTTCCTTGGTGGCTGCCGCTTTCGCCAGGGTCCGAATGGCTTTGGCGATCTTTCCCTGCTTACCAATTATCTTTCCCATGTCATCGGGGGCAACTTTAACTTCCAGAATGACGGAGGTATCATTGGTGATCTGGTTAACCTCTACCATTTCTGGATTGTCCACCAGTGACCTGGCAATGAGCTCAATCAAATCCTTCAATTGATTAACCCCCTCACTCTACTCCCTGGCCCTTCACCTGAAACTTTTGTAGAATACCAACCTTTTTCAACAGTGATTGGGCAGTCTCGGTTGGTTTGGCTCCATTCGACAGCCACTTCAGGGCCTTTTCCTCGTCGATTTTAATGGTAGCCGGAGTGGTGCCAGGGTCATAATAACCTAACTCTTCAATAAACCTGCCATCCCGGGGTGACCTTGAATCAGCAACCACCACCCGGTAAAACGGACTCTTCTTTGCACCCATCCTTCTTAATCTGATTTTTGTTGCCATCTTTTCGCCTCCAATTTAAGTGTTTGCAAAATATCTTAGAATGGCAGTTTAACTCCACCCTTTTTGCCTTTTTTCAAGCTCATATCGGTAAGCTGTTTCATCATGCGCCGGGATTCCTCGAACTGTTTTATCAGTCGGTTCACATCCTGTACCCGGGTACCACTCCCGCGGGCAATTCTTTTCTTGCGGCTGCCGTTCAGAATGGACGGGTCGCGTCTCTCCTGCGGGGTCATAGATCTGATTATTGCCTCTACCCGGGCTACTTCCTTTTCGTCAAACTCAGGTTTGACGCCTTTCAACTGCTTATTCAGACCCGGGATCATCCCCATGAGCTGATCAAGTGGACCCATGGTCTTAACCTGCTGTAGTTGTTCCAGGAAATCGTGCAGGGTGAACTCCTGCTGCCGGATCTTGCGTTCCAGTTCCCGGGCCTGTTTCTCATCGAAAGAGGCCTGCGCCTTCTCCACCAGGGTCAGGACATCCCCCATGCCCAGTATCCTGGAAGCCATCCGATCAGGGAAGAACGGCTCCAGAGCATCAAGCTTCTCGCCGGTCCCGGTAAACTTGATAGGACAGCCGGTTACAGCTTTTACTGATAATGCAGCACCACCGCGGGTATCACTGTCCAGTTTGGTCAGTACTACCCCGGTTAACCCTATTTCCTGGTGAAAGGACTCGGCCACATTTACCGCGTCCTGGCCGGTCATGGCATCGACCACCAGAAGCATCTCGTGCGGCTCTACGGCATCCCGAATCCCCTTCAGTTCCTGCATCAGTTCCTGATTGATGTGCAGCCGACCGGCGGTATCNNACGGTTATTACGCTGGGCATACTCCCGGGCACCGCGAACAATATTAACTGGGTTCTCCTGTCCCATGGAAAAAACCGGGACCCCCACCTGTTCACCCAGAACCTGCAGCTGTTTGATGGCGGCCGGTCGATAAATATCCCCGGCAACCAGAAAAGGCCTGCGGCCCTGGGAAACATAGTATTTGGCAACCTTCCCACAGGTGGTGGTTTTTCCTGAGCCCTGCAGACCCAACACCATGATGATGGTAGGAGGTTTGGAACTCAACGTGATCTTGGTCTGATTACCTCCCATGAGCTCGGTCAGTTCCTCATAGACAATCTTGACCACCTGCTGTCCCGGGGTCAGGCTGTTCATAACCTCCTGTCCCACAGCCCTCTCCTTGACGCGGGCCACAAAGCTTTTCACCACTTTGAAATTGACATCCGCCTCCAGGAGGGCCAACCGTACCTCCCGCATAGCCTCATTGACATCCTCCGGGGTTAGTTTGCCCTTGCCTTTAAGGCGTCGGAAGGTCTCCTGCAGTCTCCCGGCCAAGCCTTCAAATACCATCCGTATCACTCCCTTCAGGAGAACTATCGATCTCCAGAACTCGGGCGAGAATTCGCACCACTTCCTGAATCAGGGGTTGGTTATTACCTTCTGCCTGGTTTAGAATCCGGTAAGCCATCGCCACCTGCTTTCTGTCCTCCTGGAAACGCGCGGCCAACCGTAACTTGTACTCGTAGTCCTCCAAGGCGCGCTCGGTCCGCTTGAGCAGGTCATATACCCCCTGACGGGTTATCCCCATCTGCTTGGCAACTTCGGAAAGACCCAGATCAGCTTCGTAGTGAAGCTCGATGGCCTGCTTTTGCCTCTCGGTAAGCAAGGGTCCGTAGAAATCGTATAGGAGTATCAACCTTTCCAGTTTCTCCAGCAAACCGTTCACTCCTTGTAAAGCAATAATGCTTTACATTTGGATTCTATCCATTGGCCCACCAAAAGTCAAGCTGCTTGTTCCAAAAATCCCCGGCAGTTCTGGTTCTGACCCGGAGACTTTGTTCTCACCGAATTTGGTTTTGCATATACTCATTCAGAACGGGATAATTCCCAAGGGAGGGTTGGGGATGGCTTTAATTCGTATGGTTTTTCCCGGGGGAAATACCTGTAACGGGTTTCATTCCTTCTACCATTATATTGTACCCCCAGACGCCAACAGGCTGTTTATCCTCAAAGGCGGTCCCGGGGTAGGCAAGTCGACTTTGATGAAACGACTGGGGGAGGAGTTGGGGGCGGCCGGGTATGAGCGGGAATTGCACTGGTGTTCATCGGACCATAANNGATGCCATGGTCCTGCCAGGCCACCAGATCGCTTTGATGGATGGCACCGCACCCCATGTGGTCGATCCCCGTTACCCGGGTGCAGTGGATGAAATAGTGAACCTGGGAGAGTACTGGGAGGAGTCACAGCTCACCAGAAACAAAGCCACGGTTATTGAGCTTTCTCAGGTGAAGGCGATGTATTTCCGCATCGCCTACCTCCGGTTGAAGGAGGCCCATGCCATATGGAATGAGCTGACAGAGTACTACACTGATTCCGTACCTCCCGCCCTGGGGCGCCAGATCCTGCGGACCGTGAAGCGGGAGGTTTTATCCGCTGGTATGGAATCCGATCAGTCGACAAGCTGGGAGCGTCACCTGTTTGCTTCGGCGATAACGCCCGCCGGGGTCGTGAACCATGCATCTACCCTGTTTAACGGAGATTATCAGGTCCTCGCCCTGGGAGGCAGCCCTGGCACCGGTTTGCACGAAGTCCTGGCTTCCATGCTGGAATGGTCGCGGGAGGAGATGATTCCCGTTGAGGTCTACCACAATTGCTTCATCCCCACACTGGTGGAGATGCTGATTTTCCACCCGGCCAGGACCGTGANNCGCCTCCGGGATGGTGACCAATTATGAGTCGCTCCTGGGCCGTGTTACTAATGGCCGGCTATTTGATCTGGACCAGGAGGTTGATTCCAGCAGACTTTTAAGGTTTGGCGGGGAAATTGAGGATTCCCGGGAGCGGTTCAATGCTGCAATAACGGGGGCGGTTGGTTTTCTCAACCTGGCCCGACAAGTACATCAGGAGCTGGAACGGCTGTATGTCCCGGCCATGGACTTCGACCGTATCAATGAGAAATACACTGAGATAAAACAGCGGGTCCTGAATTATATCGCTCAATAAAGAAATTACTATAAAAGACCCGGGGTTACC
>DCTH01000135.1:6243-6525 GCA_002329495.1 Syntrophothermus sp. UBA1445
GGAGAAAAGTCCGGCCACGGTGTCTTCAACCTGCCGCATCACCATCTTTTCATCGATGGTTGTCAGTTCCCTTCCTTGCATCAGAATCCGCCCGTTAACCATTACCGTATCAACATCAGCCCCGGATGCGGAATAGGTCAGGTGGGCGGGTACATCGTGCCGGGGACAGAGATGAGGTTTGCGGAAATCCACCAGAATCAGATCAGCTTTCATACCGGGACTAAGCATCCCTACGTCCGTCAGTCCCAGGGCCCGCGCACCGTTTACCGTCGCCATCTCCAG
>DCTH01000135.1:6545-10143 GCA_002329495.1 Syntrophothermus sp. UBA1445
CATATCCAGGTTGTTGTTGCTGGAAGCGCCATCAGTACCCAGGGCCACCGTTATCCCGGCAGCCAACATATCCGGGACCCGGGCAACGCCGCTGGCCAGTTTCATATTACTCTCCGGGTTATGTGCGACTCCTACCTTATTACGGGCCAGGATCTCTATATCCTGGTCATCCAGAACTACACAGTGGGCCGCCAGCACTGGTTTCTTAAAAAGACCCACCTCATCCATCAAGGCGATCGGAGTCTTGCCATACTGGTTCTTAATATCATGGTACTCGGTCATAGTTTCCGCCAGGTGAATATGTATGCCGGTCCCCAGTTCATCAGCCAGATTTATGACCCGTTTCAGGTAATCCGGAGTGCAGGTATAAGGAGCATGTGGGCCCAGCATCACCGATAGCCGGCCTTCCGCCTTGCCGTTCCATTTAAATAGCTCGCGGCTGCGCTCGAAAGCCGCCTCTCCCGTGGGACCCAGACCGACCATGCCCTGGGACAGAGAGGCTCTTATCCCGGTCTCCTCTACTGCTTCGGCCACCCGTTCCATATGGAAATACATATCTGCAAAACAGGTGGTACCGGACTTGATCATTTCAGTTATGCCCAGCATAGTACCCCAGTAACAGTCCTCAGCCGTAAGTTTGTCCTCAATCGGCCACATCTTCTCCTGCAACCATTGCATCAAGGGCAAATCATCACCATAACCGCGCATCAAGGTCATGGCAATATGGGTATGGGCGTTCACCAGGCCTGGCATGGCCACCATTCCCGTACCATCAATCACCGTCTCAAATCGGCCTTCGTCAGCACAGGTTCCGGGATTCACCGTTTTTATCACCGAGCCCTCCACCACCAGGTAACCGTTATCAATGTAGTCATCAGGGGAGGTCATCGGCAGTATGCTGCAATTCTTGATAAGTATCATTTACCCCACTCCTCATTGGCCGTATTTGTTCAGATAGTTATCCCTCAGATCCCTGATCTCATAAGGGCCCAACTCCCGGTAGCCGCCCAGCATCTGGGCGATAGCCGCAATTTGGGCCGTCTTTTCGGTGATTATGCAGGACAGCAGAGCCTCCTTAAGATCCCGACCTACACCGACCAGCCCGTGCTTTGCCAGCAGGACCGCCTGCTTGTTCCCCAGCCATTTGACCGCCAGTTTGCCCAGCTCAGCAGTGCCGCAAGCCGCATACGGAGCATGGTCAACTGATCCGCCGATTACCTGAGCGATCTCCTCGGTGATGGCGGGGATGGGGCTCCCGGCAACCGCAAAGGCGGTGGCATAAACACTGTGGGTGTGGACAATTGCACCCACGTCGGAACGNNATCATAAATCGCCTGGTGCAAGGGGCATTCGATTGACGGCTTCCACCGGCCCTGAATACTAGTCCCCTCTACCACCACGATATCCTCCGCAGTCATCGTCTTATAGTCCATACCGCTGGGGGTGATCAGCATAACAGGTCGGTCCGGCAGACGAACACTCACATTACCCCAGGTGCCCCGCACCAGACCTTCGTCGAGCATTCGTTGAGCAGTACTGACCACCTCCGCCCGTAGCTGTTCATAACTCATTTGATTTCCTCCTGGCTGTCAATTACATAGTTTGAGCAGGTTTTCCCGGTAAGGCGAACGGGCAATCCCTTTTTCCGTAACGATGGCGGTTATCAGATCCCCGGGGGTCACATCAAATGCCGGGTTAAGGACCTCCACCTCCGGCAGGGTAATGAAGGATTGGCCAATCTTTCGTACCTCATCCGGGTTTCTTACCTCAATAGGTATCTCATCACCATTCTTGATANNAGATCTATAGAAGAGCATGGAGCTGCGACCAGGAAGGGTATCTGGTGGTGCCTGGCCAAAACCGCCAGCCCATAGGTTCCGATCTTGTTGGCGGTATCACCATTGGCCGCTATCCGGTCAGCTCCGGTTATTACCACATCGACCTGTCCCGAACGCATAACATACCCGGCCATGTTATCAGTGATAAGGGTCACCGGGATTGAATCTGCAGCCAGTTCGAAGACGGTCAGCCGTGATCCCTGCAGGACCGGCCGGGTCTCACAGGCCCAGACCCGGTCAATCTTGCCGGAAGCAAAGGCCGAGCGGACCAGTCCCAGGGCGGTCCCGTGTCCGCAGGTTGCCAGAGCCCCGGCATTGCATATTGTAAGCACCCGGGTCCCCGGCTTCAGCAAGGCCGCTCCCAGTTCTCCCAGGCGCCGGTTCTGTGACAGGTCCTCCTCCTCCATGCGCCGGGCTTCAGCAACCAGACGTTCTCGGATAGCGGGGAGGTCGAGGTGACTTGACTCCCGGTAGGTTTGCATCATTCTGTCCACCGCCCACCGCAGATTAACCGCGGTAGGTCGGGTATTAATCAGGGTTTCACTGATCTTTCGCAGTTCCTGGTCCAGGTCTTCCCGGTGACCGGTGAACCGGACTGCTCCCAGTGCTATGCCGTAGGCGGCCGTGACTCCAATCAGAGGAGCCCCTCTGACCTCAAGCTCCCTTATCGCCTCGGCCACCTGATCAACGGTGGTCAGAAAGCGGTAGCTGACCTCAACCGGNNCAGCAAGCGGTAGCTGACCTCAACCGGCAACCGGGTCTGGTCCAGTATCCGTATACCGTTTCCCTGCCACTCAATGGTTTTCATCTTTATTTCACCCGGATCCCGGCAGGTACCTGGCCACATTCGCACCCGGGTTGCGATGGGATCTGCTCGATGGCCCTGGTTATAGTCTCGCGAAGTCTGACCAGATTGGCCTGCATGCAGGCTACCACCTCGTCGTGGGTCAGTTTGCCGGGAGATATCCCGGCCGCATAGTTGGTAACCATCGCCACCGTGGAGTAGCATATCCCCAGTTCCCGGGCCAAAACTACCTCCGGCACGGTGGTCATCCCGACCACATCACCGCCCATGATCTTGAACATCTTGATCTCGGCCGCCGTTTCGAAACGCGGGCCTTCAGTGCATATATAGGTACCCCGGTTAAATACTCCGGTATCGGTGGTAGAAGCCGCCGCAAACAGTACCTGTCTCAACTCCGGGCAATAGGGTTCAGTCATATCAACATGGATTACTCCACGTTCATCGCCTTCGAAGAAGGTAGGAATTCGGCTCTTGGTAAAATCAATAAACTGGTCTACCACCACAATGGACCCGGGTTTGTATTCAAAGTTCAAGGACCCGACTGCTGCCGTGGCGATAATCCGTTTCGCCCCCAGTTTATACAGGGCCTCAATATTGGCCCGGTAGTTGATCAGGTGCGGCGGGACCGAGTGATCACCACCATGCCGGGGCATAAATGCAATGGGCCTCCCTTTATAATATCCCACCATAATCCGGGTATCCCCGTATCTGGTCGATACCACCTGTTCCTCAGCGTTTTCCATGATCGCCGGGTCATAAACCCCGGTTCCTCCAATGATTGCTACTATATCCATGTGTTCTCNNAACAAACAGAGCCGCAGCGAAATCCGAGCTGGAGAAGTCCTCCAGGTCCTGCATACCCTCACCAACCCCCAGCAGTTTTACCGGGACCTTCATCTCCCGGGCTAGGGCCACCACGATCCCTCCTTTGGCGGTACCGTCCAGCTTGGTCAGG
>DCTH01000017.1 GCA_002329495.1 Syntrophothermus sp. UBA1445
ACGGCTGTGAAAATTGTGACCCCCGGTAAAAATATTGGGGCAGGGCAGTCCCATATAGGAGAGACGGGCTCCGTCAGTCCCGCCCCGGACTGGTTTTATCAGCGGGGTAACTCCGGTTTCCAGCATGGCCTGTTGGGCCAACTCCACGATATGAAAGACCGGTTCAATTTTTTCCTTCATATTATAGTACTGGTCTCGCAGCTCAAGCCGAATAAGCTGCTTACCGTACTTCCTGTTCAGGAAATCGACGCAGGACTGCAGATATTCCTTCTTCTGTTCAAATCTGGCCCGGTCATGATCCCGGATGATGTAAACCATCCGCGCTGACTCGACCGTTCCCTCCAAATCATTAAGGTGATAAAAACCCTCATATTCACGCGTGTGTTCAGGCCGTTCGTTTGCTGGCAGCAGGGCGTTCAGTTCCATGGCCATCAAGATGGCGTTCTGCATGCGTAGGTATGCTGATCCGGGATGCACATTGATCCCCCTGATATCAATATGAGCAATCGCGGCATTGAAGGTCTCATACTCCAGTTCCCCCACGAGTCCGCCATCAATGGTATAGGCAAAATCGGCTCCAAACCCCGCCACATCAAAGAAATCCGCTCCCTGACCGATCTCTTCGTCCGGGGTAAAAGCAACCATCACCTTACCATGCTCAAAATCCGGCATAGCCTTAATAATGCTCAGGGCATTCATGATGGCGGCAATACCTGCTTTGTCGTCCGCGCCCAACAGGGTTCTTCCATCAGTGGTTATGATGGTCTGGCCGGTATACTCCTTAAGCTCAGGGTAGTCCCGGACCCGCAAAAACAGATCCTCATCCTGGTTTATCACCAAATCGCCGCCGTCATAGTCCGGGAACAGAAGGGGCTTAACCCCTCTGCCGGATACATCGGGACTGGTATCAAGGTGGGCCAGGAAGCCTACGGTGGGCACCTTTTTACCCGTATTGGCCGGGAGTTCGGCCATCAGATAACCTTGAGCACTGAGCGTAATATTGGTCATACCCAGATCCGTGAGCTCCTTTTCCAGTAACCTGGCTAGTTCCAATTGTCCGGGGGTACTCGGGTGGGTGGTCGAGCCCGCAGTCGATTGGGTGTCAATCTTTATATATCTCAGGAATCTATCCAGCAAAGTGTCCATGAATAACCCTCCAAATAAGGTAGTAATGGCTAGATATTAATTGTATAATCTGCCAGGCCCAATAGCAAACAGCGTTATTTTAAAACCAGCATTGAGCAGGAAGCAACGGATGAAGACAAGAGCCTTTAAACCTATGGAATTAAAGGGGACAGAACCAAGGAATCTCGTATAGACAAAGTAATTTTACCAGATAATACTATGGAAACTATAATAGACCTGTCTATGAAGGATAAGGTGCAGACATGGAAGCCAAGCTTACTCGAAGTTTGACCGAAAATGAGCAATACCTGGCACTCACTATTGGCCGCGGGATGGATATAAATTATCGCCATCTGGTGATTCCTGCCCTGGATAATTGCGATGCCCTGATTGTAAACATAAAAGGCTTAGTTAACCAAACTGAGCTGGAAGACTCTGTTATATCACCGTTATTAAACAAGCAAGAACTTCCTCGCGGGCCCCGGCTAAAAAACCAGGATGATCGATTTACCAGGCTGATTGAATCGGGAATATCCGTATCTGGAGCCAAACAAAGCCAACTATGGACTGAGATCTGCGATGCAATTGTATCGGGAGATTCGGTCCTGTTTCTGGATAAGTGGGATAAAGCCTTGATACTGGAGAATAAGGGCTACAAACTACGGAATATTTCCGAACCGACCACAGAAACGGAAACCAGGGGGCCCAAGGACGGTTTCATCGAGGATATAATGTCAAACATGGGATTAATACGTCGGCGGATCAAGGATTATAGCCTCCGTTTTGAAACTCTGGTAGTCGGAGACCGGAGCAAAACCGAGATAGTACTGGCCTATATTGATAATCTGGTCAATGATTCACTCCTGAATGAGGTCAGATCACGAATATCCAGAATCAAGATCGACTCATTATTGTCCAGTGTCTATCTGGAAGAATTTATAGAGGATGAACCATATTCGTTTTTTCCCACCATGGAGAACACCGAAAGACCCGACCGGGCGGTTGCCGCGATTCTGGAGGGAAGAGTCGTTATTCTGATGGACAATACTCCTTTTGCGCTGATTGTACCGGCGGTGTTTTGGAATTTCCTGCAGTCTCCCGGGGACCATTACGAAAGATACTACATTGGAACCTTTTGGCGTTGGATAAGGTTGGTTGCCTTATTCCTGGCATTATCCAGTACGTCTTTTTACGTGCTATTAACCTCCTTTCATCAAGAAATGCTTCCCACGGCTTTGGCCTTGAAGATAGCGGCAGACCGAGAAGGTGTGCCGTTTCCTGCCGTCATGGAAGCATTTGTAATGGAATTACTATTCGAGGTTATGGCTGAAGCAGGATTAAGGATGCCCAAGGCTATCGGACAAACCGTAAGCATTGTGGGAACCTTGGTTATAGGTCAGGCGGCAGTTTCAGCGGGACTCGTAGGACCGGCCCTGATTATTGCGGTAGCAGTTGGCGCTATATCGTCTTTTGCCATTCCTTCGTTCAGTATGAGTACTTCCATTCGGCTCATTCGTTTCCCATTGCTCTTCCTATCGGCTGCCTTTGGTATTTTTGGATACCTGGGTGGAATCATCTTTATAACTCTGCACTTATTGTCCGTTCGCTCCTTCGGAACCCCCTTCCTTGGTCCGGTTACACCTTATGATCAAGGTGGGCAAGTTGATACTCTACTAAGACTACCACGTTGGAAAATGCTGACCAGACCATGGGCCGGTCGTCCTAAGGACAAAATTCGTCAGAAAGACGATTTGAAACCCCGACCCGATTTGAAATAGAAGCGCAGGTATCTGATGAGGAAAATAACAGTTTTATTAATATCAATATCCATGTTGCTTGTAAGTGGCTGCTGGGATATGAGAGAGATAAACGAGCTAGGCCTGGTTATGGCGGTAGCTGTAGACAAGTCTACTAACTATCCGAATAACTACCTGGTGACGGTGCAGTTAGCCAACCCTAAAGGGGGTGGTGCGACAGGACAACAAAGCTCTGCCCCGACAGGTTTATGGATAGCCGAGGCTGAAGGCAAGACCATTTTTGAAGCTATAAGGAAGATTGCCCAATCTTCATCACACCGTATCATGTGGGCGCATAACAACATCATCATTATTGGGGAATCCCTGGCCCAAGACGATATAACCCCAGTGGTCAATTTCTTCACTCACAACTACGAACTGCGCATGAAGACCCTGGTTGCAGTGGGGAAGGGGAAAGCCGGTGATTTTCTGACAGCAACGGTTGGCATGGGTGATGTTCCTGGACTTTCACTATCAGATTTGTTCCGGAATCAACAGTTTACCGGCCAGGGTCTGACCAGCACTATGTTGAGAATATTCGAGAAATTTACCAGCGAAACCACCAACCCGATAATGACAGCCCTGTCCTTTAGCAAGGTCATTACCCAACCGGGTGTTTTGGATAAGGCAGAGAATACTCAAAAACAGATTAGAGTAGAAGGTGCTGCTGTATTTGATGAGACCAAACTGCTGGGATATTTAACTCCCGAAGAAACCACCGGGTTAAGTTGGATCTTAGGAGATAACCCCAATACGGTCATATCTGTTGTTGATCCGGAAATACCGGTCCGGGCAACAGCCATTGAAGTATCCAATGTCAAGCATGATATCACTTCCCAATTCAACGAAGGTACATTGATACCGAAAATCAATATCCGGATTACTGGTGTTGGTAAGCTCAGTGAGGATCATTTTTCAAATATGTCAATTACGGCGTATAAAACCAGATGGGAAGCTTTATTAAATGAACAAATTGCCAGACAGGTGGAACAGGCGATAGCCAAGGTTCAAAAGGAATATCAAAGTGACGTGTTGGGTTTTGGCGACATAGTACATGGTCAGCATAAGACGGAATGGCATGAGAGTATCAAGAATAACTGGCACAATGTTTTTACCGAGGCAGAAGTTAATGTTGAGGCTTATATCGATATTCAATCAAGTGCTCTATACCAACTACCATTCTATAACTACAAGGCGAGAGGCAGTGCCTATGACCATGATTAAAGTAAGCAGAACGCAGTATTTTTTTCTGATTCCAAATCTCTTGTTTTCCAAAGCCATCGGAATCACCGTGGGAGTGCTGGCACGAAAAATCGGGGGAGACGCCTGGACGGCCATGGTTATTGGCTTTTTGGCCGGCACGGTCCTGATGCTGATTATGACTTATCTAAACACAAAATTTCCTGACAAGACAATTATTCAATATTCTGAAGAGATCGTCGGTAAGGTGGTCAGCAAGTTTATCGGCCTGGTATTGGCGTTATTCTTTGCCGTTGCGTTTGCAACCTCAGCCAATGTGATGACAGTACATCTGAAGGAGTACTTCCTGCTCGAAACCCCCTTTTGGGCAATCTGTCTCGTTTTCGTACTGCTTTGTATGTACGGGGTCTTTCTGGGAATCGAAGTGGCAATCAGATTTGCCCTGATGGGATTTATCGGGGCGTTATTAATCACCTTTACCATGATCCTGGGGACCATGAGTGATTTCGAATACACCAGACTGCTGCCACTGTTTGATCGGGGACTGGTTGCCAATATTTATGGCAGTAAATATGTATTTGCTGATCTGACTATGGCAATTCTGGCTGCCGGTATGCTGTTGCCCCTACTAAATAACAATGAAAAAGTGATATCAGTTACCATCTGGTCAATGCTTGTCAGCGCGCTGCTGATCATAATCTGGCCAGTTTTTGAGTTGGGGGTNNAGCAATATGTGGTCGTATGTATGCAGCAGGTACGGTGCGCCCAGCTTACCAGGTATCTGCCTCGGTACGAGCTGATAATGGTCGCCTTTTTTACCTTTTCCACTTTCGTACAGTCAGCGACTTTGTTCTTTTGTTCGGTTTTTAGCCTAAAACAGGTTTCAGGTATCAAGAAGGACAGCTACATAATCCTCCCCCTAACCGTTATCCTGTTCATAATTACCTATTTGATGGCCTATGACAACAACAATTACGCACTTTTTTTAAGTTATCCCTGGGCTGATATATGCACCATACTGGGAATTTCTATACCATTAATTCTGCTGGCACTGGCTCTGGTGAGAGGGAAGCTTATGACTGGTGTTAATCCGAGAACAAGCCCAGATAAAGGGGGTGCGAAATGAGGTTCAGCAAGCGAACGAATCACAGTTTCCTTATTTTTTCGGTGACCTTCTTTCTGTTATTCCTGGTAGTGTTCTGTACCGGTTATTTCCGGGAGGAGGTCGCTGCGGACTCTGGTCTGGCAGTTATTGAGTTGCCTGCCCCAAAAGGGTGCTGTGGGCCTATGCCACTGCAATTTGAGGTAAAAGATGCATCAGAAAGTTTTTTACAAACGAAAATTGTTAACCAGGGCCAGAAGACCATCTGGTTGAGGGTCCAGGTTAAGGGTATTGACAAAAACGACAAGCTCATCTTCATGGACCAATCGNNCCTGCTGTTTTAGCAAGCCGTTGAATCCGGGGGAAACACTGGAAGTTGGTTTGAACCTGAAGATTGCCCGGGAAGAACTGAACAGCGGTGTGACCACCATTGGAACCATTGAATTTAGTGATTACAGAAGCGAAAAGGTATTGATTGAGATACCTGTGCAAGTTATCAAGGTATGCAATGACAGCAATTGTGATTGAAGTTCAGATTGTAGCTCCGATATATCCGGGAATTTTCAAGCAGCCAGAACAGAAGGTCAATAGCTAGGGCGAATGTGGGCTTGCCTGGAAAGGAAACTGCAATTTGGATGAAGAAGATGTGTCCATAACCCACAATA
>DCTH01000090.1 GCA_002329495.1 Syntrophothermus sp. UBA1445
GTGATGCACCCGTGCTGTAGTGATGCAGAACTGGGCGGCGGCACCTAAGGCCAGGAAGAAGTCGTGGTCCTCCTCGCGCGTCCGGCCCATGGTGGTGGGGTTCAGGCCATACTGGGCCAGGGCCTGATCGACCAGGCTGCCGTCCATATATATGATGTCGTGTTTTGCAGGTATACTGCTCCGAACGACCTGAGCTTCGATTAGGCTGGCTTTGGCCGGCTCCAGCAGGGGCAGGGGAACCTTAACCCTTGTCTGACAGACATCCTCCAGAACGGTGAGGGTGTGGTGGCTGATGCCACGGTGACGCTCCCGCTGGTCNNAGCTGATCCGGGGCACCGCAACCGGAAGACCTCCCAGGCTGTGGACTGCGTTAAGGATTACTCCCTGTTCAACCCCGCTGAATCCCCACTTGCTTCCGGTGCCGACTATCCCGGGTCCCATGGCAACGATGATCACATCCGGTTCAAAAACTGCGTGGGCTGCCAGTAGAGCGCTGAAGATGTTGACCGCTTCCAGGTCGCCTCCCCAGGCATTCCCTGCGGTCACCGTCCCCTTGAGGAGCGCGGTGCTTTTCAAATGTTCAACGGTGCGGCTCCACGGCAGGGGCAGGCTGGCCGCGTCAGTCATTACATAGGCTACCTGCAGGCCTTGACTAGCCAGGCAGGCACACAGGGGTGCCAGCATGGAATGCAGGGTGGCCACCAGAACCGGTAAACCGGCCAGGTCCTGCACCGACTGCATAAGCTGGTGGTAAGGACTGGCTTCCTCCTCCACGCTCAGCACCCGGCACTGCCAGGGGGTGTATCTCATCTTCATGATGTGGCCTGATCCTTGAAGGTCCACCTCGGGCCGGTCCAGGTTGACCATAACGAAGTCAAACCCGCCGCTCCCCAGGGCCAGAGTATTGGCCGTAGTATTCAGGACCACCCGATCACCCGCCTCAATGGGACCGGTAAGATCCTCGTAGGCCACCGCCCGGCGGGTGAGGCCGTCCACCTCCACCATAAGCTCCAGGAGCCCTGGCCGTCGACCGGTCACCTGCCGTACCGTCCCGGTTCTGCTCTCGATCATGACCCGATTTTCCCCGCTTCTTCAATAATCTTCAGGACGTAACGGGCACTGTCCACCAGGCTATCCACCGTTATGAACTCCTCGGCGGTGTGGACCTTTTTCATGCCTATGCCCAGGTTGGCGCAGCGGATTCCCTGGCCATTGAAGATGTTGGCATCACTGCCGCCCCCGGTCCTTCCCAGGACCGGCTCCCGTCCCATGGCCCGGGCGGCCCTTTTTGCTATCTTAACCACCGGTTCCTCAGGGTCAAGGTCGATCATGGGGTAGAGGTGTATGACTTCCACCTCGCACCGGCCACCTTTCTCCTCCACCCTTTCCCGGAAAGTGGTAACAATCTCGTTGGTCAGTGTATCCAACTTGGCCGGGTTAAGACTACGGGCCTCACCTTTCACTTCCACCCGGTCAGCCACAATATTCCGGGCCCGGCCACCGTTGATGGTGCCCAGGTTGCAGGTAGTCTCCTCATCAATCCTCCCGATCGTGAGGTGATTTATCGCATAGGCCGCCAGGCATATCGCATTAAGGCCTTCCTCCGGGTTCATCCCCGCATGGGCGGCCTTACCGATCACCGTCAGCACAAATTCGTTCTGCGTCGGAGCTTTGATGATAATGTTGCCGGTCTCACCATCACTGTCCAGCACATAACCCAGCTTGGATCTGACCCGGCTGAAGTCGAGGTGCTTCGAACCCATCAGCCCCTGTTCCTCACTGACCGTTAAAATGACCTCCAATGATGGATGGGAGAGACTTTGCTCCTTGATCACCTGCAAGGCCTCCAGGATAGCCGCTATCCCCGCCTTGTCATCACCACCCAGGATGGTGTCGCCGGCAGAACGAATAACTCCCGCTTCCAACACCGGTTCTACACCGGTACCTGGCACCACGGTATCCATATGCGCACCCAGGAAAATGGAGGGCCCGGGCAGGTTTCCATCCTTCCAGGCGATCAGGTTGCCTGATTCACCCCCGAGGGCTTTTCCAGCTTCGTCCTCATAGACCTCCAATCCCAGGTCCTGCAGGCGGGAGCGCACAAAATCACGCACGGCTCCTTCCTTTCCCGATTCAGAATCAATCCTCACCAGGGCCATAAAATCTTCAACGATNNTCAACGATCCGATCTCTGTTAACCAAAAGCCACCGTCAGCTCCTTCCCAACCGGTCAAACCAGCGTAAAAACCGGTTGCTATCTATAATCTTACTCAGCGAGTACCGTTCGGTAAAAATATGCAAGAGTATCAGAGCCACCACCAGGACCACTCTGAGAGGGAGGTCGAGCCCATAGACCGCCATAATGCCCAGAGTCACCCCGAGGACATTGGAACCTGTATCCCCCATCATCACCCGGGCTTTCAAATCGTGCGGGAAATAGGCCAGGACTGCACCCGCAAGGGGCATAAACAGCAGATAGAAGCTGTCGGCCAACAGCAGCAGGGGGATAAAAAGCAGCAGAAAAGCCTTCACGCAGCGTCCCGGACGCAGGTCAAACAGGTTCATACAGTTCGTAAAGAGAGCTATGATCAGGACATTGACTACGAATTCCCCGAAGGTGCGGGAATAAAAAAGAGAGACATAGATCGCAATTATGCCTCCCCCTAATGCCTTCAAAGCCCCGGTAGTCAGTTCACCCTTTTTCAGAAATCGGCTGAAGTGCCCGCGAAACCCCAGCGAGTCCCGCTGCCCCAGCATATCATCAATAAATCCCAGAAAAGCCATGACCACTACTGCCAGCAGATACAGAGTAAACCTGTTCCCGGTGTAACCATTAGAGAACTGGATCAGCACACAGCATAACAGAATGGTTATGGGGAAGGTCAGGCCTCCAGCCACTGGTATCTGGTCGTGGCGGTAGTTCTCCCTTACCGCACCGCAGCGTTCCAACATAGGTAATATGATATGTATGGCCACCATCTCCAGCAAAATGCCAATGATAAAGACAAAGAGCGCCAGGTATCTCGGGTCCCAGCCCAAAATGCTACCTCCTGTTCTCCGCCAGTATCACCCGGGCCACATCAACAAACTGCCGCCCCCGGTGGAGAAAGCCCGTAAGGTTGCGGCCGGTTTCCGCATGGCTCATCTTAACTGGCACCTCCATTACNNAGCAGGGCTCGGATGGTCATGCCGATCTCGATCCCAAAGCCGGAATGAAACGGCAGTATATCTTGTAGGACCTGGTAGGTCATGGCCCGCTGGCCACTTAAGGGTTCCGCTGATACCATACCCTCGCGGGCAATACCCCAGGATGCCAGGCGCTTCACCATACCCNNGCGATACAGAGGTCAGCCTCCCCGAGGAGAACCGGTATCAGAATGCGGGCACCCTCGCGGGCGGTCTCTCCCAGATCACCATCCAGGAAGACAAACACATCGGCTTTTACCCCCCGGACTCCTATGTTTATGGCCTCACCCTTGCCCACATTGGTCTCCAGGTTAACGACCTCCACTCCCGAAACCCCGCATTCTCTGGCGACTTCCAGGGTGCGGTCGGTCGAGCCGTCATTAATCACCCGGATAACATCTATCTCCGGTATCTCCCGGATGGCCTGCAGGGTGGACGCCAGTCGTTGTTCCTCGTTGTACGCCGGGACTATCGCCACTACTTTCATTAGAAATCCCCTCTGAGGTATTTCGCCGGGAGGGAGGGCATAAACTTCTTGGCCGTGGACTTAACCCCGTAGTCCCCTGTTTCCCCTTCAATCACCCGGATCAGCGAAATCTGCCCCGGAGTCAAATCGATATCATCAATGGTACTGATATCAAATTCCTGGTAGGTGGTCATGTAGCTGATGGGAACCCGTGAGGCTTCACAGGCCAGGATGCTCTTGTTGTAGTTCTGCAGACTCCTGATGAACCAAGCATCTACACTGGCCGGATAATTATGGTTTTCATCCTGGGCGCCCCCGATCAGGATCACCTCGTCCAGAATCCCCCCGTAATCCCCGTCGAAATTCACCAGGTTGTTATCCTCCAGGAAGGTACGAGTCTCAGTATCCCCACCGTTAGCCACAATCCCCGCAGTGCTCAGGGCTATCATTTTCCTGAGTTCATCCGGCGGGGTACTGTGATCCAGCTGGTAAAAATCGCATACCCTTATCAGCAGACCGGAATCATTAAGCTGAATCCCAGGCAGAACCACGCTGGTGGAATCCACCCGCGCACCTGCCAGAGAAAGGCTATTAAGCATTCCGGCCGGGATCTCCTGTCCCCCGGTCACTATGATTGCTATCCGGTATCCGTTCAAACGGTTTTTCATCAGCGGGGTGCTGACAGTCCGGCTGAATTCTTCATAATGGCGACTGACAGTTCTCAGGAACTCGTTTTCTTCTACCATCTGACTCTCGCGTTCCCTTAGGTCATCAAACTGGGCTTCCAGTTGGGATATCATCTTTTTCTGCTGTTCGATCATCACATCTCCGCCCACCAGGGTACTGCCAATCAGGATCCCGACCCCCAGGGCTATGAAGATCGCAACCAGGGTAGCTACATGATAACGAATATCGATCATTTAATAGCACTCCACTTAAATCAACAAAATCGGCGGCGGTTGATTAAGATGTGCAAAGTGGCCACCTGAATCCCCTTACAGGTCGTCCATCCTCTGCCTTTTATGTATCCGCCTTATCTGGTCAGTCGATTAAATTTCCCATTATATATTAAACAGCAGTTTAAGCTGCAGTATTACCAGCCTGAAAAATGGTCTGGTAGAAGGCGCGGCCCACAGTATTATCATGATCGGGATCAGCGCGGCTACCAGCAGCTGCACCAGGTATTTGGCTTTCAGGTTCTTTGGGTAAAGCTGGCTTACTCCCTTGGCATCCACCAGGATCGAACCCACCTTCAGCCTCACCAGGAAGGTGCTGGCCATGCCCTTGCGTCCCTTCTCCAGGAAGTCAACCAGGTTGGAATGGGTCCCCACTGCCACGATCAGGGTTGCACCCTTTTCATACGCCATGATCATGGCCACGTCTTCGCTGGTCCCCGGCATGGGAACGACTTTAACCGGGATCCCCATCTCATTTAAGCGGGAAAGTCCCGGTGCAGTGCCATCGGCGTACGCATGTACCACAATCTCAGCTCCCGAGCGCAGGGCCGCGTCGGAAACACTGTCCATGTCCCCCACAATGAGGTCAGGGGTATAGCCAAACTCAATGAGCGCATCTNNCATCCACCCCGATAAGCACCGGTTTTTCGTCCTGCAGGTAACCTCTGATGGCTCGCAGGTCTTCCTTGTAGTTTTTGCCCCGGACCACGATCAGCACATGCCGGTTCTCGATCTGGGTCGTAAGGTGGGGCAGATCTATGTAGCCTAAAATGATGTCCTTTTCCCGCCGGGCGTAATCCAGGGTATTTTCCACGAAGCGGTCCAGTTCCGGCTTCAGGTTCTCCCGGGCCTCCAGCAGTTTTTCCTGCACGTCCTCGATGGTTAAGACCTTGCCCTCGGCAACCGTCCGGCCAAAGGCCAGAATCTCGGTGTCCTTGATCTCAACCAGGGTACCTTCCTTCACCTGATCAAATATACCATCACCCACATTGTCGATGACGGGTATGCCCGCCTTCAGGATCTTGTAGACCCCCTTGGTGGTATAACGTCCGGTTATAGAAGGTTGAGCATTGATAATCGCCTGGGGATGGATTTCGATCAGGCTCTTTGCGGCTACCTCATCGATATCATCATGGTCAATAATCGCGATCTCGCCCCGGCGCAGCCGTTTTACCAGGTCCTTGGTACGCCGGTCCAGCCTGGCTTTGCCCTTATGGTACATATTATCACTCTCCAATATACCGGTCAAAAAAAAAGCCTGTATATCAGGCTAAACCGCTATCTTGTCTCCAATACTACGACAGGGAGATGTATCTTGCATCCGGGGGTTGATTGGTTTGAGAGACAAAATAGCGTTTTAATTCGTTTTCATATCCGCCCGACCAACCAGGCCGCCAGGCTGATTTTTGATTTCTTAAAGTGGCCTAGCTAACCTTGGTCTCCAGTCTTAGTTTGTCGGCAATGATGGCAATAAATTCCGAATTGGTCGGTTTACCCCGGTCACCGTTGATGGTGTAGCCAAAGAACTTGTTGATCCGATCCAGGTCACCCCGATCCCATGCTAATTCTATCGCATGACGGATGGCCCTTTCAACCCGGCTGGGGGTGGTATCATACTTGTCCGCAATTGCCGGGTACAGTTCCTTGGTCACCGCTCCCAGGTAG
>DCTH01000197.1 GCA_002329495.1 Syntrophothermus sp. UBA1445
CAAGATCGCCATGCAGACCCTGGATGCCTCACGACCCATGGTAGGTGCCATGTCAGTAGGAATAGCCCAGGGGGCCTACGAGTTTGCCCGTGATTATGCCGGTCAAAGGGTACAGTTTGGAGTACCCATCGCCGGATTCCAGGCCATTCAGTTCATGTTGGCCGATATGGCCATGAAGATTGAGGCAGCGCGGTTACTGGTGCAGAAGGCCAGCTATATGCTGGACCNNATTCCCGCCAGTCAGGTATCATCCTTTGCGAAGTGTTTCGCAGGTGATATATGCATGGAGGTCACAACGGATGCGGTCCAGATCCTGGGCGGATACGGCTACTCACGCGAATACCCGGTGGAGAAGATGATGCGCGACGCCAAGATCATGCAGATATTTGAAGGAACCGCCCAGGTCCAAAGGGTGGTTATTGCCAATAACATACTGCGGGGTCTTGCTTAACGAACTTACAATATATTAAAGTAATGTTCGGATTAGTCATTACCGGTTAAGTATTTGGAAAATTCTATAAAAGTTACCACGGCGAAAAAACGCGAAAAACAAAGAAAATGCGCCCAACATTGGGCGCATTTTTGTATATCTGACGAAAATGGGGAATACAGGCGGACGATGATTGTTCCCTAAATCACAAAGGGATGGTATTATATAATAAAGTATGTCAAAAGATGTCGAAAATACGAGACGCCGAACTAATAGATTACCACAATAGGACAACCCATAAAACCAAAGCGTGAAACAGAACCGGAAAGGGTGAACGGAAGTGGCGATTCCAGCTGCAGATATTAACAAATGGCAATATCAGCAAAAACTAATGACTCCTGATGAAGCGGTGAAAATGGTGGAGTCGAATACCCGAGTACGTTATAGCGAATTTGTAATGTTCCCCGATCTGTTGGACGAGGCCCTGGCCAAGCGAGTCGATGAATTGGAAAACGTCGATATCTCAGGGACCTGTTTTTCAAAAGTGCCCAAAGTGGTACTGGCGGATCCATCCCGGGAACACTTTTATCTTACTGACTGCCACTTTGGAGTCGTTGCCCGTAAGTTACATGACCAAAATCTGTGCAATTACGTCCCCCTCACCTATCACGAAGCGCCGCGTTGGGCTCGGAAATACTGGGATGTTGATGCGGCGCTTCTGCTGGTAGGTCCTATGGACTCCAAGGGCTACTTTAATCTGGGGGTATCAAATTCGGTGACCCCGGCGGTTATCAGCAAGGCCAAGAAGATCATAGTGGAGGTCAACAATACCATACCAACCTGTCTGGGAGGCAACCAGGAATCAATCCATATTTCTCAGGTAGATGCCATTGTGGAGGGCAACAACAACCCATTGCAACAGATACCTACTCCTCCACCTACGGAAACCGATATTAAGATTGCCGAATGGATCATGAAAGAGATTGTGGACGGGGCCTGCATACAGCTGGGAATTGGTGGCCTGCCCAATGTGGTGGGATCAATGCTGGCTGAAAGTGACCTTAAGGATCTGGGTGTCCATACCGAGATGTTAGTGGATTCTTACGTAGACCTTTATCTATCAGGAAGGGCCAACGGCTCAAAGAAGAGTATTGACCGCCACAAGATGGTATATACCTTCGCTATGGGTACCAATAAACTCTATGAGTTCATGGATAATAATCCGGCCTGCGCGATTTACCCGGTCAATTATACCAATGATCCGAAGGTAATTGCATTGAATGATAATTTTATTGCCATTAATAACGCGATAGAGATCGACCTCTATGGCCAGGTATGTTCCGAATCCTCAGGTACCCGGCAGATCTCAGGGACCGGAGGACAACTGGATTTCATCTATGGTGCCTTCCATTCTCACGGTGGAAAGGGAATGATCTGTATGAGTTCCACCTTTACTGAAAAAGATGGCACAATGCAATCCAGAATCAGACCCATGCTTAGCCCTGGAGCAACCGTTACCGTACCGCGCTCGATTACATCGTATGTGATAACCGAGTATGGGTTGGTTAACCTTAAAGGCAAGTCAACCTGGCAGCGGACTGACGACTTGATCAGCATTGCGCATCCCCAGTTCCGGGACGAGCTTATCAAGGAAGCAGACAAAATGAAGATCTGGAAAAAGAGCAACAAAATAGCTCCCTAGTTGCTTAATATAGCGGGCTCTCTAGGAGTCCTTGTGAGTACAGTCGTAGCAAAGTCCGTACCAAAATCATTGCACAGTTTGCAGTATAATCGTCGCACAGTCCTTACCATAATTGTTGCACTAGACGCAGTACAATCGTCGCAAAATCCGTACCATAATCGTTGTACTAGACGCAGTACAATCGTCGCAAAGTTCGTACCAAAATCGTTGCACTAGACGCAGTACAATCATTCCAGAATCGCAGTATAGACACACTACCAGATGCACTAGACATGAGACATTGATCGGGCACAATCACTCACAAGGGCTCCTAGTTATATAGATGAGCTTGAATAAAACTAATAATCCTGTTACAGTGTCTTCCGGGGGGTGACACTGGAGTGTATATTATAAAGGAAGACAAGTGTGTGAGTTGTGGGCTTTGCGCTGATGAGTGTCCCACCGGAGCTATCTCACAAATTGGACCCTACCGGATCAACCAGGATAAATGCTCTGCATGCGGACAGTGTGCTGAATGTTGCCCGGTTGAAGCGATAATTGAAAAATCGGACTAAGTCTGGGAGGCTGCAAGTAGCGGCCTCCCTGTTTTTTTCGGGGGCAAGGTGGGGACGGTTCTTTACTACTCCTCAAGAAAAGCGAGAGGCGGCAAGGATAACCTTGCCGCCGGCTAATTCTAATGCTGTTTATAGTCTATTAACGGATAGCGGTTTTGCGGTAGCAGTCACTGCAGTACACAGGGCGATCACCGCTGGGCCGGAAAGGAACCTTGGTTTCGCAACCGCAGCTCGCGCAGATTACGGCAAACATTTCTTTTTCGCCGCTCCCGCGACCCCGAGATTCGTTCTTCCGGCGGCGCCTGCAATCCGGGCAACGTGCGGGGAGGTTTTCGAATCCCTTCTCAGCGTAGAACTCTTGTTCACCCGCTGTGAATACGAACTCGTTTCCGCACTCCTTGCAGGTCAGGATCTTGTCTTCAAATGCCATTCCGATATTAACCCCTTTCAGATAAAGCTCCTCCGTCTTCCCGTTTTAGCTTTACCTGAGGGGAAAGCGGGAAACGGTAAGTAAAAGGAAGGCCATTAAATATACTAACACAAATTTTATCCATTTGAAAGAGCATTAAACCTTGAGGAATAAAGTTTTGTTGACAGACATTCTAAAAACGTATTATTCTTAGAGCAGGTTAGTGACGGTCGTAGTTGGGTGTAATGGCCCAATTCAAGAGATTCGGGTACTGAGCTTTGCAGATCATGCCCGGCAAAAAGTGATTCGGATCGCAAGAAGAAAGGAGATTTGTTTAATGGACTTTAAACTGACCAAGGAACAGGAATTGATCCAAAAGGCAGCCAAAGAATTTGCGGAAAAGTCTCTTATGCCTATCGCCGATAAGATCGCCGAGGAAAATTATGTGTCGCCGGAGATATATGAGGAAATCGGGGATTTAGGATTCTTCGGTCTACCATTTGCTGAAGAGTATGGCGGCACCGGGGCTGGATACAACTGTTATCCCCTGGTGTTGGAACAGATTGCCCGGGCCTCGGCTGGAGTAGCCATGACTTTCTCAGTTAACCTCTTGGGTGCCAGCGCCATTAATGCTTTTGGAACCCCGGAACAGAAAGCCAAGTATCTGCCTGACTGCTGTTCAGGTAAGAAAATCGCTTCATTTGCCTTCACCGAGCCGGCTACCGGTTCTGACCCTAAACAGATTACCACTA
This sequence comes from Syntrophothermus sp. UBA1445, assembly GCA_002329495.1. Taxonomy (GTDB): domain Bacteria; phylum Bacillota; class Syntrophomonadia; order Syntrophomonadales; family DTU052; genus DTU052. Next base: position 3,848 of record DCTH01000197.1, read on the forward strand.
CCGCCGTCCAGGATGGCGATTACTATATAATTAACGGTACCAAGCGCTTCATCTCTGCCGCTGATCTGGATGGCCCCATCGTCATCTTCGCCAAAGACAATGAGACCGGCAAACCGACTGCTTTTATCGTGGACAAGAACTGCCCGGGATACTCGACCTCCGAACCCTGGCACAAGATTGGCAATCGTGGTGGCAACCTGGTAGATGTTTACCTGAAGGATGTAAGAGTTCCTGCCGCCAATCTGCTGGGACCCAAGGGCAATGGTTATGCGGTTCTTCAATACGGCATTGCTTTTGGTAAGGTAGGAGTCTGTGCCAGTACTCTGGGCGGGATGCAGGCTGCTCTGGAACTCTCCATCAAATACGCCAAGGAAAAAGCTCACCGGGATAGCACTATTGCCAAATTCCCAACCATTCAGGTGGCCATCGCCAAGATAGCGGAGAAGGTAGAAGCCGCTCGCTGGCTTACTTATCGCCTGGGCTACCTGGCTGAAAATCTTAAAGATCCACGGGCGTTTGCCAAGGAAGCAGCGCTGACCAAGGCTTTTGTTACCGAGGCTGGTGTGGATGTTTCCCGTCTGGCAGTAGGAGTACATGGCTCTTATGGCCTGATGGAGGACTACAAAGTATCCATGATTTATCGCGACCTGATTATTGGTGAACAGATCGAAGGCGTTAACGATATGCAGCGGATGATTACCGCCGGAAGTTTGTTGGCTTAAGTTTGGACATAGTATAAATAACCGTGTGGCAGTGCGGTGCTGTTATAAGGTTGCAACACCGAATCCGGCTGGATATGATTAAAAGGTTAGAAAGGCAATTGCGGATTGGCCGCGAATGATTGGCGGGGTTGCGACAGGGGTCGCAACCCGCTTTATTTGTAAATGAATTGTATTATCGTACAGGAAGGTTTTATTACTTCCTTACTCGGGTTATATTGGAGGCTTGTTTATGGATAAATTCGATGTCATCATTGTCGGTGCCGGCTTAGCCGGGTTGTCAGCCGCCTATACCCTAGCCCAGGCAGGAATAGAGGTAGTGGTGGTTGAACGCGGGGATTATCCCGGGGCCAAGAATGTAACCGGCGGGCGTCTGTATGTTAATCCGGTGCGTCAGTATCTTCCTGACATATGGGATGATGCTCCGCTGGAGAGGCATGTTACCAGTGAACTGGTAACCATGATGTCGCCTGATAACTCAACCACCATTCGATTCCGTTCCGAAAAATTCAACCAGCCACCCTACCACAGCTACACCGTGCTAAGGGCTACTTTTGACCGCTGGCTGGCATCGCGGGCGGAAGAAGAAGGGGCTATGCTGGTTACCAAGAACCGGGTAGATGATATTATCATGGAGAACGGCCGGGTGATCGGAGTAGTTGCTGGTGGTGAGGAACTAGGGGCTGATGTGGTTATCGCCTGTGACGGGGTTCTGTCCCTGATTGCGGAAAAAGCCGGTCTGAGATCCCCGGGAGTGCCGCAGAACTATGCAGTAGGACTGAAAGAGGTCATTGAACTGCCGCGGGCAACCCTGGAGGACAGGTTTGGCCTGAACGGGGATGAGGGGGTTGCTCAGCTGTTCATGGGCAGCTTAACCCAGGGCCGTTTTGGCGGCGGATTCCTCTACACCAACAAAACCAGCATCTCTCTGGGGATGGTAGTGGGGATAAAGGACCTGATGGAGAAAAAGCCTCCGGTGGAGGTCCCCTACCTGTTGGAGGAATTTAAAGAACGCCCGGAAATCGCCCCCCTTATTAAAGGCGGGGAACAGGTCGAATACTCAGCTCACGTCATTCCCGAAGGCGGAATGGCCGGTATCTGCCCCCTGTTCAGTAATGGCCAGCTGGTGGCCGGTGACGCGGCCGGTTTCTCACTTAATATGGGGGTTACGGTGCGCGGGATGGAGTTTGCCATGGCTTCCGGGGTAATGGCCGCCCGAGCGGTGCAGCAGGCACGGGAGAGAAATGATTTTTCGGCAGCCAGTCTGGCCTGTTATCAGCAACTCCTGGAAAAAAGCTTTGTTATGCAGGATTTCCGAACCTTCAGTCACGCTCCCCATTTTCTGGAGAACCCGCGCCTGTTTGGTTTCTATCCGCAGTTTGCCGGCGAGGTGCTGGAGGACCTCTTCACCATCGGTGCCGGTCCGAAGGCCAAGCTTTCGGATACCGTCAGAAAGCACCTTAGTTTCGGGGAAGCCTGGCGAATGGCCAAGGACCTCTGGGGAGGGTTGAAAATATGAGTGAACGTCGCAGCATGAAAGCCAAGCTGGGGGTAAATGTATTCAAACCGGACAAAGCCAGACACATCAACATCCGGCCTGGCTGTGAGAAGGATCCGCGGCTTATGGCCGCCATACTGGTATGTCCGGCTGGACTGTATTCCATGAACGACCGGGGAGAGGTGGAACTGGATATCGACGGCTGTCTGGAATGCGGCACCTGTCGCATCGCCTGCGGCCCGGAGGTATTGGACTGGTATTACCCCAACGGCGAATCAGGAGTGCAGTTTCGTTTTGGGTAAGCGTGTTGTCCCGGAATAATGGGAGGCATGTAATAGCTTGATCATACAACCAGAAAGGAGTAGTACCGGATGAATATTATTGTCTGCGTCAAGCAAACCGTGGACCTGCAACAAGTCCGGATCAGAAAAGAAACCCGGGAACCGGTCCTGGAAAACATTCCGCTCACCATCGGCAACATTGACAAGAATGCCCTGGAAGAAGCGGTCCGGATCAGGGATAAAGTGGGGGGCAAAGTTATTGCCGTTTCCGCCGGTTCCGAACAGCTGCCGGATACCATGAAGGAAGCCCTGGCTATGGGAGCCGATGAAGCAATTATGGTTATCTCACCTGGTTTTGAGGGTGCTGACAGTGGAGTCGCCGCGGCAGCTTTGGCCAAGGCCATAGCCAAGGTGGAAGACTACAGTATCATCCTGCTGGGTGAAGGTTCGGCTGACAATTACTCCGGGCAGGTGGGACCCCGCCTGGCCGAACTTCTGGATCTCCCCCAGGTGACCTACGTTAATGCCCTGGAAGTGGGTAGTGACAATCTGAAGGCCACCAGGAACCTTGATGACTGCTTCGAAACCGTCGAGGTGGGATTTCCAGCCGTGGTCACAGTGGTAAGCGAGATCAATGAACCCCGGATTCCTTCAGTAACACAGATCCTTAAGGCCGGCAGGAAACCCAAACAGGTATTCAAGCCGGAAGATCTGGGGATTGATATAGCCAACTCCATCAGTACCTTAAGCAACCTGGCACCTGAACAGGATAGAAAACGGGTTCTCTTCCAGGAAGGAGCGGATAAAGACGTAGCCAGTCTGGTAGCCGCCCTG
>DCTH01000179.1:0-259 GCA_002329495.1 Syntrophothermus sp. UBA1445
GTACGGAATCATAACCCAGGGCGGCAAAGGCATCGGGTTCCTTGTTGTACTTAGCCTTGTAGGCCTCAACGAAGGCCACAATCTTGGGGTCTTTATCCTGGGAAGAGTAGTGGTTGGTGAAGTATGTGTTGTTGAGATTCGGGGCTGTGGCAACTGAAACCATGTCCGGAGAGTCCCATCCGTCTCCACCACCCATGGGAACGGTTATTCCCAGTTCACGGGCCTGCTTGATCAGGGGAGCAACTTCCTGGTAATACCC
>DCTH01000179.1:277-9472 GCA_002329495.1 Syntrophothermus sp. UBA1445
CCGCCTTTTTCCTCAAAGGTTTTCTTGAAGTATTCGGCCAGGCCTTTAGCGTAGTCACTGGAGGTATCCTTGTAAATGGCCGCCTTCTTGGCTTTCAGGTTGTCAGCTGCGAACTCAGCCATCAAGGTACCCTGGAAGGGGTCAATGAAGCATACCCTGAAAATGGGTTTCAGGGTTTCACCAGTCTTTTCATCAACGGTTACGTTAGGAGCGGTTGCGGCGGGAGCAATAAGCGGAATACCGTTATCCACCATAACCGGGGTACTGCCCTGTACATCCCCACTGGTTAGTGGTCCTATCTGAGCCACTATTCCTTCGCCGACCAGGGCGGCACTGACACTCATAGCCTCGTCAGCCACGGATTTACAGTCTCTTACGATGGGGTTAAGCTGTTTTCCCAGCACACCACCGGCTGCGTTGATCTCTTCAATCGCCAGCAGTGCGCCATCCCGGCTGTTGGTTCCGTAACTGGCCACACCACCCGACAGTTCGACGTTGAGACCCACATTGATCTTCTCGCCCTTGTCCCCATTTTTGTCGCCATTTTGGGCTCCTCCCCCACAACCGGCGGCAATGCCAAGGACAAATACCATTAAAACCAGTACCGACAATTTTTTGATCCTACCCTTGTTCATCCTTGTCCTCCTTTTTTGTAATATTAATCTTCACATCGTCCCGATGCGAAAACTACCTTAGTTATTATGTCCGATCCCGAAACCTGAATTTAATCAGGAATCACATCTTACTTATTATACAACAGCCCTGCCAATGTATCATGATTGATTCAACATAAATTTACGCTTTCCCTTTATTTTTTCTTCCGCAACGCGATTGCCATGATGTACCTTAAGATTATCGGACAGTTGTATATTCATGCCTTACCAGCCGCGTACGGACACAGCCATGGGTGCTATGGTTGGGGGGTCATTCCCTTAATGGATTCCTGTAGTTTCTCTCGGACCTGGGCCATCTCCTGGTTGATATTCAATCGACCGCGACCCAGCCACCACATAGGACAGTGGCAGTTGAAATTGTCAATCTTACGGTTTATTTCCCGCAATCGGGCTTCCGATTCTTTGAGGAACTTTTCCATTCGCTTCTGGGCAATCGGCTGGTTTTTTTTGTCATCATCCCTCTTAATCCGCTGAACGGTTATGAATTTGTCAACATCCTGCCAAAACTGTTCGATGGCGGCGTCCACATCCTTGCCCAGTTCCATCCAGTAGGGAGAAAACCCGGCATCTTTCAGGATCTTGTTGGCCATTCGCATATCCGGGGGCTCAAAGGGATTCTCCTGCAGATTAAGCGGTTTTCCCTTGCCTTCCAAATTATCAAAAGACCCGCTTTCGATAGCTTTGCGAATCTTTTCTTCCACCAGGTCTTCCATGCTGGCCATATATTTGGCGATACTCCGGACCTGGCCGGCCTTGATTTTTATTTCCTCTTCCAGGGATCTATCGTCATCCATTGTGAACTTCCTCCTCTAGCGCCGGGGGCAGATCCTGCAGGCTGGTCAGACCGAAGAGCTTCAGAAATTCACCGGTGGTTCCATACATAACCGGTCTGCCTGGCGCACTCTTCTTACCTACTTCCTCGATCAGGCCCCGCTTCTGCAGTGACTGCAGAGCCCGGTCAGCCCTGACCCCCCGCACCGCTTCCACCTCGGCTCTGGTAATCGGCTGACGGTAGGCGATAATAGCCAGAGTCTCCAGGGCCGCCTGAGACAGCCGGGTAACCTGGGGTGAGCTGGCCTCTTTCACATACTCGTGGTATTCAGGACGGGTACACATGACGAAACCCGTCTCACTGGACACAATCTCAATACCGCTTTTTCTTTCATTATATTCCTGGGCCAACTCGGTCATTATAATCTGGGCGTCCTCTCGTGACACCCCGGTAATCCGGGCGATTTCCTCGACATGAATAGCCTCGGCCCGGGCAAAGAGGATAGCTTCGATAGCCCCTTTCAGCTCTTCTCTAACCAACATTTTCCCGACTCCATGTTTTTGATATTAATATCGGCCCGAAAGGCTCGTCCTGGGCCGCCCTGACTCTCCCCTGTCTGATCAATTCCAGCAGAGCCATAAACAGCACCAGAGCCTCTCTGCGGCTGACCGCACCCACAAAAAGATCCTGCAGTTTCAGGCCCCGCCGCCGTTTACTGCACCATTCCTCGATCACCTGCATCTGTTCCCTGATGTCCACATCCCCTTCCGGGATCTTGACCGGTATCTCGGTTTCCTCCCGCTCTATCCAGACATTCCTGAAGGATCTGACCAGCTGTGCAAGGGTGGCATGCAGTTCGACCTGTGGCTCCAGTTCCTGGGGATCACGGAAATAGACCCGGGGCAGCACTCCTTCGTATCTCTGTTCGAGGGCCTGGGCCAAAGCTTTGAAGCTTCGGTACTCCACCAGCCGGTTCACCAGATCCTGGCGGGGATCCTCTTCCTCCTCCATGGTCTCGTCAACCCGCGGGCGGGGCAACAACATCCGAGTCTTAATATTGATCAGGGTCGCGGCCACAAGCAGGAAATCTGCCAGTAATTCCAGGTCAACCTCCGCCAGTTCCTCCAGTGAATCCAGGTACTGGTCGGTGATAGTGGCAATGGGGATATCATAGATATCCACCCGATTCTGCTCAATGAGTTTCAGCAGGAGATCAAGCGGCCCCTCGTAGATCTCCAGTTTGACCGAATAACTCATTCCCGTCTCCACCCTAAGCAAAGATAAAACCGGTAAGCAAGCCCAGTACAACATTCATGACCGGCCACAGGATACGGCCAATTAGTCCCGAAAAAACCAAAACCAGAAGGATTATCGGCCCGTAACGTTCCAGGTTATCCAGCAGTACCCCCTGGCTTTCTGGCAGTATTCCCGCCAGGATCTTGGACCCGTCCAGAGGAGGCACCGGGATCAGGTTAAATATCCCCAGGACCACGTTAAACAGTAAAAGAGGTTCCAGCAGGGTCAGGGCAACGATCGTGTTGCTGGTGTGGGGCAGTGAATAGACGAATTTCATTAATAAAGCCGCCACTATGGCCAGCAGGAAGTTCATTCCGGGTCCCGCCAACGAGACCAGCATCATCCCTTTTCTGAGGTCGACCCCCTTGAAGTTCATAGGATTAACCTGCACCGGCTTGGCCCAGCCAAATCTGGCTATCAGCAGCATGAAAAAACCCAGCCAATCGATATGTGCCAGGGGATTCAGGGTGAGTCGCCCCTGGTAATAGGGGGTATCATCACCCAGGTAATCAGCCATCCGAGCGTGGGCATACTCATGAAACGACAAGGCAATCAAAAGTCCCGGGAGCATTATCAGCATCTGACGTATATCCGGTAAATCTAACATTTAGCATCCTCCGTCCATTTTCTTACCAAGTCCACCTCATCCTGATAAGAAGACGCCTGACCGTCCAGGCGCGCCGCCCGCAGGCGGTCAAGAAGTACCTTATATATCGGGCCGGGGCGTATCCCCATCCCTTTAAGATCATTCCCGTTCAAAGCAACTTTAACGTCCCGGGCCAGTTCCAGATACCTGGTCGCCTTCTCCCANNACGTTTTCCATGGAGTGTTCCCGCAGTACCAGGTCAAGCTGGCTCAGGGGCATATCCCCTCGTAATTGAAATTCCCGGGCCATGTCCATCATGCTGGGTATCCTGGTCAAGGAACGTTCCGCTTCCCGGTCAAAGTGAAAGCGGTCCACTACCGCCTGCAGCCGAGCCTGGTCCAACTGTGAGCACAGCACCTCCATGTAGACCAGCCAGGGGGGTACCTTACCGCCCAGTTCATGCTCCGTCAGCCAGCCCAAGACCCGGGGAACCCGCCGCAGGGTATACCGCATCTTATCGTTCATCACTACCTCCGGCAGGACGTACTGCCAGACTCCGATCTCTTCCATACGGCGCAGGGCGGGCACGGGGTCCCTTTCCCCCAAAATCAAAACCAATTCCTGACGGACCCGTTTGTAGGACAGCTGCTTCAAAAGTCGGCGCTGAATCGCGGTACGGGCCAGATGCAGGGTATCCGGCTCAATACGGAACTTAAACCGGGCCTCGAACCGGATGGCGCGGAGAATCCGGGTCGGATCCTCAATAAAGCTCAGGTTGTACAGAATCCTGATCAGACCGTCCTCCAGGTCGCGCTGCCCGCCGAAGTAGTCAATCATCTGTCCATACCGGTCAGCATTAAGGCAGATGGCCATGGTATTTATGGTAAAGTCCCGGCGATACATATCCTCTTTGATTGAGGATTTCTCGACCCGCGGCAGAGCGGCCGGGAACTCATAGTATTCGGTCCGGGCGGTGGCCACATCTATCTTGAACCCGTCGGGAAGCAGAACCACGGCGGTTCTGAATCTGGCATGGAGCCGGGCTCTTCCCCCCATTTCCTCCGCCAGCTTACCGGCAAATCCCATGCCATCGCCTTCTACCACCAGGTCTACATCAAAATTCTTCACTTTCAGCAACAGATCGCGGACAAAACCTCCCACGCAGTACACCCTAACCCCCATATCATCCGCTGTCCGGCCGGCGGTCGCCAGGATGTCCTTGATCCTTTTCGGCAGGCGGTGTTCCAGGGTATCGCGGTGGTCGCTGATCATTCCCAGTTCCGACCGGGTATACATCACCGCATGGTCCTCAGGAAACTGGTCACCGTGCAGAGTGCGCAACAGATCGGTCCGGGACACAATTCCAACCAGCCGGCCTTCATGCACCACCGGGACCCGTCCGATATCCCTATCCACCACCAGCCTCCGAATCTCATTAACTCCGGTATCAGGCGAGACCGTAACCACCTCCCGGCTCATAAAACCCTTAACCGGTGCATGTCCCAGGTTGTGCATCCGCGCCTTATCCACATCGCGTCGGGAGATGATCCCGATCAGTTGATCCCCGTCCACCACCGGCATACCAGTGTGTCCGTAGCGGAGCATGATTCTGCCCACCTCGTCCATGGTGTAATCCATCGGTATGGATTTTACCGGGCTGGACATTATGTCCCGGGCCATTAAGCCAATACGAACATTGGCTGCCAGTTGCTGCAGGATCTTCTCTTCTATCTTTTCCAGATCGGGTTTCTTGACTACGGCCGAGGCTGCCTTTTCATGCCCTCGTCCTCCCAGAGGGGAAAGAATCTCATTAACCAGTATATTGGAAGTCCGGCTACGGGCCACCACCTGGGCTTTACCCTGCATGATCACCACTGTGAAAACCGCATCACACTCCTCCACCTCCAGCAGGTGGTGAGTAACCAGATCCAGGCCACGGATAAAGCCTTTTTCAATTCCGGTGGCGATTACAATATCAGTGCCGTTAATCCGGTAGTGCCTGATATTGGCCAGAAGCTTCTGCAGCAGCTCTCGTTGTTCATTGGTGAAGGGCTCTTCCACAAAGCTCGCCACCACCGAGAGATTGGCTCCCTGACGCAGCAGGTAGGCGACTGCCTCCACATCACGGTAAGTAGTGGAGGTGAAAAGGAGGCTGCCGGTATCCTCATAAATACCAAGGGCCAGGATAGTAGCTTCAAATGGTGTCAGCGGAATGTCCTCCTTCCGGATTTTCTCCACCAGGACGGTGGTGACAGCTCCTACCAGATGGACCTCATTGATTATCCCGCAAACATCACCCGGCGCATCGGGGTGGTGATCAAATACTATGTACTCACGTTCCCTATCCTGCAGGCCGCTCAATTGACCAAGGCGTCCCAGGTTACGGGTATCGACCAGGATAACACGTTCGACCGCATTCAGATCAATCTCACCTGGATTTCGGAACACCAGGCTATCCTTGTAGAGACCCATAAACTGCCGGACATTTTTGGACAGAGTACCGGAAATAACCGGAACCGCATTGGGGTACAGCTTGGTCGCCGCTACCATGGAGGCCAAACCATCAAAATCGAGACTGTTGTGAGAAGTAATTATCTCCAAATTCTTCTTCTCCCCCTTATAGATACCCGCATTATATCACAGTAGTTTAAGTTGCCCAACCAGCCTATCCCTCAATTTGGGTACCTGGTATACTTATACCAACGGAGCTTGTCCCCGGAGGTTTGACGCTGAATAGATTTGGCCATTTCCGGATGGTGAAAGCGGCGGGNNTTAAGCGGTCATGGTGGGGTTAACGGTATGTTTTTGTCCTTCGGGGCAGCACTATTTGCTGAAGTGAACCAGACCTTCGGTGCCGAAAGCGGCCACCGGCTCAGGATTTTAATTGATTTTTCCGTTTATTAGGCGAAAGATTTCACTAACTGGTAACGTACACCATTTATAGATTCTTTTAATGGACAAGGGGGTTTTATCGAATGCGAAAGCACATGACTGTATGGTCACTTTTGGTCTGTGCGGTAATCGGTCTCTTTCTGCTAACGCCGGTTAACCCGGCTATGGCGGCGTTTACCGACATCAAAGGTCACTGGGCGGAAACGTACATCAATAATCTGGTAAACGACGGATACATAAAAGGCTATACCGACAATACCTTTCGCCCCGACCGCACCATCAGCCGGGCCGAGTTTCTGACGATAGTTATGAACATCAAGGGACTGAAGGCGTCCACTTCCTCCACCAACAGTTTCAGTGATATCGGCGATCACTGGGCCAGAGGCTTGATCAACCAGGCGGTCAGTCAGGGAATTGTGGTCAAGAGCGAATACTCCGGCACCTTTAAACCCAACCAGGCACTTAAACGCAGCGAGGCAGCGGCGATGATGGTCAGGGCCTTAGGCCAATCGCCAAGCAACGGTACTATTACGTTCAAGGACAAGGCCAATGTAGAGAAGAGCATTTACAAGGGTTACATAATAGCGGCCTACAACCTGGGTCTGATCAACGGCTATAACGATGGCGAGTTTAAACCGTTCGAACTGGTCACCCGCGCCCAGGCCTGCACCATGCTGAACACCTTTTCCAAAAAAAGTGGTACCAGTACTCCTCCAGCGGGTTCAGGGGTTTACAACCGCATTGTGGTTGGTGGGAATACCTATGATTATCTGACCACCCCGGTTTATCTCAAGATCGGGCTGAATGAGGTTCGGATAATGAGCCTCAGCGTTACCGGGAATTCTCTCTTTGTTAACAACACCTACCTGTATTCCCTGAATGCAGGAACCAGTTACCCCGACCTGATTGTCAATAACAACCGCTATGTGGTAACGGGACTCAGTGTCTCCGGTAATAACCTGGTGGTAGTCCCCTCCTCCATGCGGCTGAACCGGCTGGCTTTGGATAACTTAAGGTACGACCCCGAATTCGTCAAGCTCTACGTGGGACAGGTCAACAGTGATTACTACCTGTATGACATGGAAATCCTTGACCAGTACACGGTCAAGGTGGGTGGCAAGCAGATCGACCTGCGCAACAGATCCATCACCATCGCCCCGGGCAACCAGTTCTATATTGTGGAAAGGGTTATCCTGGGCTCTGGAGATACCTCCCTTATACTGACTGAAACCGACCCGGTCATTTTCAACCGTCTTACCCTATCGGATATCATTGACATCTATGTTGGCAACAGCAGGCTGAACATGAGCGCCATTTCCCGGATCGATTTCATCATCGACGGGACCAACTACAACCTGAATGAGCTCACTATAGATGCCTCCGGTAACTTCAGCGTTGACAACAAAACCTATACTCCTACCCAGGTGATTATGATCATTAATGGTGAGTACTACTCCATCAAGGACATCAGAATCTATGACCAGAAGTTCACCCTCTACTGTGAGAGCACCGACTTCGAGAAGGTGCGCATCAACGACAAGTACTACGATGTAAGCGGTGTGCAGATACTCAGGGACGGAACCCCGTACGCCCTCAGCAGTGTTATGGTGGTGAGCCGCAACGTCATGCGTATAGGCGGACGTCAGTACAACCTTGATGCCAGCTTTGACTGCCGATTTGATGGCAAGACCCATGATATTAAAGAAATTAACTACGACAACACCCTGAACATGGTGGTAATCAAGGTCTCGGAATCCTCAACCAGTTCCGGTCAACCCTCCAACTACCTGTTCTACTGCAGTGGAGCTCTCCTGCAGGCCAGCACCTCCAACCCGGTTTACATCTATACCAATGGGAACTGGAGGAACTTTAATGATATAATCGTCCTTGATCCCACCCGTTACAGCTATAACGGGACCAACTACAACCTGATTGGGTCACAGATACGCATCGCCGGAGTGGAATACGAAGTAGTCGACACCACCTGGCAGGGCAGCACCTCACAATTCCGGATTCATCTGGAAGAAGATTAAAGGGCATGGGGACGATTCTCTTGCCCGTTCTTCCGGGGAACTAAGCATTTGTTTGGAACGGTTCACTCGGATAAAAAGCGGGAATCCTACTAAGGTTTCCCGCTTTCTTATGCCTATTTCGGGGACGGACGCGCAAGTTAGGGTATTACTTGCGCATCCGGCCAATCTTGCGAATGACGATTGCCAGCCCACTCGAATCTGCCCCGGTCCTATACCTTCTCTGCCATTAAGTCGCAGACCAGATTAGAAAATGCCACCGGATCCTCAATTGCCAGGCCTTCAATTAAAAGTGCCTGAGTATAGAGAATCTCGCTGTAGGTTTTCAGCTTNNGTCGGCCTTGACCCGGTGTTCTGAAGGCATTGCATTCAATACCTTTTCCATTTCCAATGATAACGCCCCATCACTGGTCAAACAGACCGGGTGTGATTTCAGCCTTTGCGAGAGGCGCACTTCTTTGGCCTTTCCATTAAGGGCCTCCTTCATAAATGCGAACAGTTCCTTGTAATCCTCAGCCTGTTGCTGGGCTGACTGCTTTTCTTCCTCGGTTTCCAAACCCAGATCGCCGCTGGAAACGGATTTGAACTCTTTGCCATCGTATTCGTGCAGCAATTTAATTGCAAACTCATCAATATCATCGATGAGATACAGGATTTCAAAACCCTTGTCCCTGACCAGTTCGGTCTGGGGCAGGCGGTCAACGCTGTCGAGGTTTTGGCCACAGGCGTAGTAGATGAACTTTTGATCTTCCTTCATCCGCCCAATGTATTCTTCGATGGTAACCAGTTTCTTCTCCAGGGAGGAGTAGAACATCAGCAAGGGCTTCAAGAGCTCTTTGTTGGCACCGAAACTGTTGTAAATCCCCCATTTTAGCTGTAATCCGAAGTTCTTAAAGAATTTTTCATAGGTTTCGCGCTCATTGTTGAGCATGGCCAGGAGTTCAC
>DCTH01000179.1:9495-10190 GCA_002329495.1 Syntrophothermus sp. UBA1445
CGGTCATGCTGCAGCATCTCCCGGGATATGTTCAGCGAAAGATCCTGCGAGTCAACCAGTCCCTTGATAAAACTGAAATGGTCGGGCAAGAGGTCGGCACATTTCTCCATGATCAATACTCCGTTGGAATAAAGCTGCAGGCCTTTTTCATACTCTTTGCTGTAGTAATCAAACGGAGTCCGGGCCGGAACAAACAGAAGCGCGTTGTAAGTGGCCTTGCCTTCGGTGCTGCTGTGAATAACCCGCAACGGGTCTTCGAAGTCAAAAAACTTCTCCCGATAGAAGTAATGATAATCAGCATCCGTCAATTCGCTTTTTTGGCGACGCCAGATAGGAACCATGCTGTTAAGAGTCTCAGTCTCGGTGTAACTTTCATACTCATTTTTACTGCCCTCTTTGAGTCGTCGCTGCTCAACATCCATCTTTATGGGATAGCGTATATAATCAGAGTACTTCTTAACCAGTGACTTGATCCGGTAAGCATCCAGATAATCATCGTAGTTTTCTTCTTCGGTGTTTTCCTTAAGACTCAGGATAACAACGGTCCCCACACTGTCCTTGTTGGAAGGACTTATTGTGTAGCCATCCAATCCCTCAGATTCCCATTGAAAGGCCGTATCAGAGCCGTAGGCCCGGGAAATCACGGTGAGACGTTTACTGACCATGAATGCGGAATAGAAGCCAACGCCGAACTG
>DCTH01000222.1 GCA_002329495.1 Syntrophothermus sp. UBA1445
GGCCAGCGGGACCGGTACCGCAATGCCGATCCACACCTCCGTATGGTCTTTCACCATTTTGACGGCTTCCTTGGCTGACATCAGCTTCTTCTGGTACATCTGCAGCAATTCCAAATCATTTCACCCCTTGATAATTGATGCTTCAAGTGAGGTGCCAACCCAGTGAATCCGGCTTTTACCCCTCACAATGCCATAATGCCTGCTCCTTTTGACCTAATTTGGTCAATTCCTGCATATCAAGAAAGCCTGGTAGCGGTTTCCATGCTCTGCCAGCGATAGACTGTAAAATACCAACACCTATTTGTAAGCAACCAGGCTCATGCATTTATGTAGTTGTATTCCGTCATTCTCAGTATAAAAGCAACCATTGTGGATTGCAATTTGGAAAAGGTTGATGTCTATCCCCTAGACGCTATCGAGTCCATAGGCCGTTTTCAGGAGTACGTCCAGCCTGGCAATAAAGCGTGCCGCAGGCGCTCCATCGATGACATCATGATCGACGAGCGCAGTCAGCATAAGATATTCCCGAATGGCAATCGTATCCTTAAAGACTCCTGGCTTTTTTACAATACCTCCCACAGCCAGGCAAAGGGGATGAATGCTGGTGGGAATAATCCATCCGTTTAACGGTCCAATCATGCCCACCGAGGTTAGCATGACTGAACCCATCAATTTCTGGGCGGTGTGTGGTTTGAGCAGGAAGGCTTTCCATATCCACCGGCGTAAAAAGGCGGGCAGTGCGTAGAATAGTTTTAGACCAATCATCCCGAAACCTGAACCCAGGACAACCGTACCCTCTTTAGCATCCTGGTTCTGAGCTGCACTGATCTCATTGTGGATATCCAAAATGCTTTTGGCAGTTACATTCCGTATCACCAGGGGAAGAGGAACCTTGTAGCCGTTGATTTCCTTTTCCACGGTGATCGAGACGTCCACATCGTCAAAAACCAGCATACTCTTATGGCTCTTAAGAAAAGCGGCGGCTTCCGGATACTCGCTGACAGCTGCGCCGACGCATTTGACCAGCCAGGCTGTGAAAGACAGTCTCTTTCCCTTAGGATCCCTGATCTCTTTAAGAACCGCTCGGGCATCAGTTACATCTATTTCCAGCAAGGCCACCATGTGATGCTTCTTACGGCCAATTTCGGAGACATCAATGGTGGAAATCCGGCTGTCCGGAAAGGATACTTCCTTAAAATGCTGCGTTTCTTTCATGGACTCACTACCTCTCCAATTCCTGTGATGAATCCCGTAAAAGTCATGCGCGTTCCAGGATTCGTCCCCTAGTACAATTTTGCCACTTTCGTTTGTCTGATGCTGCAAGAATATAAAAAGCCCCTCCATCCTCGGAGGAGCCTGCTGTTCTATATGGTGGACCACGTAGGAATCGAACCTACAACCTTCTGATTAAGAGTCAGCTGCTCTGCCAGTTGAGCTAGTGGTCCATTCGTGACAAAAGATATTTTAACATGATTGCCGTTTTTGAATCAACCAGTTTTTCCTCACGGTGTTCTTCCTCACGAATGCGAGAATCAATTTTGGATAGAATAAATTGGAGGTAAAAGGATACCTTATATCTCCACTTTACCGCTAAATCCATCTCTGGTAGTCTTATAGAACAAATCGATTTACATAGACAGGAGGCTATCTTTGATTGGCAACTATAGTTGTTACTGATAGCAGTGCTCATATCCCTGAGGAATTGATCCAGGAGCACGGGATAAGAGTGGTTCCTTTTCACATCAGTTTTGAGGGGGATGACTTCCTGGAGGGTGAGAAATACAGCCACCAGGAGTTTTACCAAAGGCTTAGTAATTGCCGGGAGTTTCCGACTACTTCCCAGCCTTCGGTGGGTGAATTTATTGAGGTCTTTACCCAAAAAACAGCCCCCGGGGACAAAATCCTGGGAATTTTCATGTCCTCGGCCCTTTCCGGTACCTTTCAGTCAGCCCGTATGGCGGCAGATTATGTCAAGGACCGCAACCTGGTTATCTATGATTCCTTGAGCTCTACCCTGGGTTTGGGGTTTCAGGTCCTGAAGGCCTGTGAGTGTATAAAGAAAGCCAGTGATAATATCATGGAAGAGGTCAGCGCTGTCCGGGACAAGATAAAGCTGTTCTTCCTGGTGGACAACCTGGAGAACATCGTAAGGAGCGGAAGACTGCCGAAGGCCCTGGGTGTAATTGGCGACTGGCTGGGGATCAGGCCCATCCTGACTGTCCGTCAGGGCCAGCTGGTGCTTTACCATAAGGTGCGCTGTAAGCGCAAGGGACTGCAAAAATTGGTCAGTGACTTCGAGAATGCTGCCCGCAAGGCGATTATCGAGAAAGTCGGCATCGCTCATGTTGATGCCGCCAGTGATGCCGAGTCTTTACGGCAGATGTTGAGCAAGATCTATCAGGGGCGGATATTTGTTGCTGAGGCGGGACCGGCAGTAGGACTGCACATCGGTTCAGGTGGTTTAGCCCTGATTTATTATTGATACAGATTTTTATTGAAAGCGAGGGGTTTTATTGGGTATACGAGTTATTACGGACAGCACGTCATATCTTCCTCCCGAAAAGATCAAGGAATTCGGGATCGAGGTTGTACCTTTGGAAATCAACTTCCAGGGCACTACCTTTCGGGAAGGGGAGGTCAGCAACCAGGAATACTATCAACGGTTGCGTTCCGAAAACGCTTTCCCTACCACATCTCAACCACCAGTCGGCGACTTTGTTGAAGCTTTCAAAAAGTACGGTTCCGAGGAAACCTATATCTGCCTGGTAATCTCAGAGCTGCTCTCCGGCACGTTTCAGTCGGCGGAGACTGCTGCCAGTCTGCTTCCGGACTATGACATCACTGTATTGGATTCGCGCAGTGCGGCGATGGGCCTGGGATTCCAGGTATTAAAGGCCGCGGAGCTGGCTCGCCAGGGATATAGCCGTGACGAGATTATCCCGGAACTGGTTAAAGTGAGAACCGCGGTCAAAATCCTGTTTATAGTGGATAACCTGGAGTATCTGGTAAGGGGTGGCCGGCTGGGGAAGGCCAGTGGCCTGTTGGGTAATCTCCTGCAGGTTAAACCGATCCTGGGTGTTGTCGATGGCCGGATTGAACTTATGGATAAGGTCAGAAGCAAGGGTCGTGCGGTGAAGCATATCATTGAGATATTGAAAAATCAGGTAGAGAATGGCTCGGTATCGGCAGTAGCGGCAATTCACGCCGACAACCCTGCTGAAGCCCTGGAGCTGAAAAAACAGGTCGGGGAGTTTTTCACGGGACCAATTCTGCTAAGTGAGGTGGGACCGACCGTCGGATCCCATGTCGGTCCCGGAGCCCTGGGTCTGATATACTACTGATCATTTCCCGAGATCGTCCCCATGATACAGTAGCAAGGTATAATAGCTCGCTTCTCCCAATATAAATGTCAAAAAGAAGGGAGGGGCGAGCATGCCATATATCGGCTATTGTCGCCTTCTGACACTTCTTGTGATCTCCTGCCTCCTATTCGTACTGATTGGCATTACTCCGGTTTATCCCGCCACCGAGGATGCAGAACTCGAAAACCTGATCCTGATCAGTGTGGACGGCTTAAATTATGAGGGCTATTCCTCTTATAACAAGAACAGCCTAAAGTACCTGGCCTTTGACGGTGCCTCCACGGACAAATGCCTGGCGGTGCGGGCGGATACGATTGAAGCGGGTGAGGCGTCACTCCTAACCGGGACTTTGCCAGAGGAACACATGCATTATTCCCGGACTGATAAGGTTGAGGTGGAGTCATTGCTGGACGTGATCTGCAACTCCGGCCGATCGGTATTGGTGGTNNGGCAGGCTGCAGGGTTTTGCCCGGGGCCAGGATGAGTATATGAAGATTGAATCCCAGGCACCTGACTCCCAGGTGATGAAAAAGGCCATCGCGCTATTTCTGGAGAAAAAACCTTTCTTGACCTACATATATCTTGATGACTGCAAGACTACCGCCATGCGGGTCAAAAGTGAAGATCATCACCGGAACCTGAAAAAGGTGGACCTGGAGATTGGCAAACTGGTCGAGGTCCTGAAGGACTGCAATATGTACCGGAAAACCGGCATCATCGTAACCTCCTCCCGCAGCTCCTCGCCTTCGGATATGGTGCCGTTGATTGTGAAATCCAGCGGGATCAGGGCTAAAACGGTGCTCCAGGGAGTGAATGTGATTGATGTAACACCCACCATTTGTGCCCTGGCAGGTTTGGAAGGCCCCCACAGCAGTTCCGGCATTGTGATATGGGATGCTTTTGTGCCGGGAGAAAAATACGGGGCCGAGACCCTGATTAAAAGACAGGTGGATGAATTACGGAAGGAGCGGGTAAGGGTCTGGGCCAGATTCTATCAGGCCTTGAAGGAGAGGGAAAGCTATCGCCACCAGATGGCGGAGATCAAGGATGAGCAGCAGAACCTCTTTGACTATGCCGGGCAGAACGAACAGACCATCGCTCAGTTACGCAAGAGGCTGAATCAGGGTAAAGGCCTGATGGCCGGAATGGTCGTGGTATTTCTTATCGGCTACCTGGTTGAATACCGCTGGTTGAAGCGGAGGTTCATGTTGTTTAAATAGACGATAACCCCCTTGTTGCAGGTTTTTCTCTGGTAGTCTATCATGTTGATATGTTTAGGGGGAGGATACTTCAGTGACTTACCAGCGGGACTTTGCGTCGAAACCACCGGTTTTGATATGGGGAAAAACCGAGTTATCACATCATGTGGCGGTCGAGATAGGTCGTCACCTCCCTGTCATATGGGCTTTTCCCGGGAAGTTAGTGGGACAACCAGAGGGAATAACCGTTCTTGCCGATAGCCGGCTGGTTAAAGTGACTGGAAGCTGCGGTGATTTTACGGTGCAGATGGAGACCGGCGGTCGCCTGACGAGCCAGGTGGTAGGTGCGATGGTTGTCTTTCCGGAACCGGCTAGTGATTTAGCATCGAGAGTCAGGTCAGCCGGTAAGGCCGAAAAACCGTTAACCATGGTTTTGGCGCTCAAAAAGGTTCGTCCCGGAGACTTCCGGGAAAACGTTCACCAGGCCCTGGCATTAAACTCACAAGGACATCAGATCTACCTGGTGGTTGACGAGGTGCAGGTCAGTTTCCCGGGTGGTGAAGAGCTCTGCCAGGAAGCGCGCCAGGCAGGAGTGATCTTCCTCAAGGATACGGTATTAAGCTTGGTTGATAATGAATCCGGTAGTGAACCGGGTCAGTGTACAGCATGGAATGTAATTGCGGATGCAGGCTGCAGGGAATGGCTTAACCAGACGGTTTACCTGGATAACAGTTCCCTGGACCGCACGAATCCCCTGGTCATCGAGGCGGATCGGGTCTGGTGTTACAATGGTGCTCAGGCGGGATCCGATTACCAGGAAACTTTGAAGCTACTAGGTGCTGAGACGGATCGCCAGGAGTACTACCCGTTCCGAACCCGGCGGAAGGGTATTTTGCTGGTTGATCCGGGTTGGGGAGAGCCCTTCTCGGAAGAGGAGACCATCGCCTGCCTCAAGGTACTGCTTGATTCCATTATGGACGGGGACCGGCTACCCTGCAATTACGAAATCCAGCCGGATCTTTGTGCGCTCTGCCTAACCTGTTACCGGACCTGCCCGCACCAGGCGGTGAGGTTGGGCCAGAAGGCTAATAACCTGTATGGACAGGCCATGTTAATAGACCAGGGGGCCTGTTTCAGCTGCGGACGCTGTTATGCTGAATGCCCGGCAGAGGCCATCAGCATGGTTCTGCCTCAGGATAAAACCCCAACCATGGTTTTAGCTTGTGAGAATTCAGGGGGTCCGCTGCTTAAGGAGGCGGGCATTACCGGTAAACTGTTCCCCTGTGCGGGGAGTATTGGAGTTACAGATATACTGAAAGCCTGGCAGCCGGGGGTTGACCGGCTGGTAATCTTGACCTGTCGGGACGGCAAGTGCCAGCATGGTTCCGGGGGCAAACGGCTGTCCTCCCGGGTCATGAGACTGAACCGGTTGTTCAGGTCGTTGACCAGACCGGTCCATATCGAGGTAATTCAGGTCTCGGCTCAGGACAGAGCGGATGACGTATGGAGGAGGGTTATGACTCATGATAGTGGGGGAGCTTAAAGCCCTTTCAGATATAAAGAGTATGATCAAGGGTTGCCGGAAGGTTCTGGTGGTTGGCTGCGGGGGGTGTGTAACCGTCTGTCAGAGTGGAGGTCTGCAGGAGGCCGAGACCCTGGCGCGGCTGCTGGCCCTGGATAGCCCGGATATGACCGTGGAGAGCCTGGCGGTACCCCGGCAGTGTGAATGGGAGTTTCTGGAACAGGTTTGCCCGGTGATCGGGGGTTACGAGATCGTGGTTTCCACCGCCTGCGGGATCGGGGTGCAGGCGATGAACGAGTATTTTCGGGATTTCCAGACGGTTCCGGCTTTAAACACCCGTTTCCTGGGTATGCCGGTCAGACACGGTCTGTTTGAAGAACGGTGTCAGGCCTGCGGGGACTGCATGCTGCACCTGACCGGGGGGATATGTCCGGTAGCGCGTTGTTCCAAGAACCTGATGAACGGTCCCTGTGGTGGTTCCCAGAACGGGAAGTGTGAGATATCCAGGGAGATTGACTGTGCCTGGCAGTTGATCTATGACCGGTTGAAAGAACTGAACCAGCTGGAGCGGCTGCTGGTTTTACAGCCTCCCAAGGATTGGTCTCAATCCCGGGATGGCGGGTTACGAAGAATGGCGAGGGAGGATGTGATGCTTGATGACCGGGAGTAATCTGGAACGAGTACTACAAACGGGCCACTTTGCGGTCACTGCGGAAATTGGGCCTCCCAAAAGCTGCAATGCTGCTTTTGTCAATAAAAAGGCTGAACTCCTGCGAGGGTATGCGGATGCCTTTAATATAACTGATAACCAGACCGCAATTGTGCGCATGTCCAGCATCGCTGCCGGAGTCCTGGTTAAAGAGCAGGGTCTGGAACCGGTGATCCAGATGACCTGCCGTGACCGCAACCGGATCGGGCTGCAATCAGACCTCCTGGGAGCGGCGGCCCTGGGCATTAAAAACGTCCTGTGCCTTACCGGAGATCATCAGAGCTTCGGCAACCATCCGCAGGCCAAGAACGTCTTTGATCTGGATTCCATTCAGCTTATAAAAACCATCAAGGATATGCGGGATGAGGGCCGGTTCCTCTGCGGGGAAGAACTGAAGGTTAAGCCGGATGTATTCATCGGCTGTGTGGAGAACCCCTTTGCCGATCCTTTTGAGTTCCGGGCCCTGCGCCTGCGCAAGAAGGTCGAAGCGGGGGCCCAGTTTGTCCAGACCCAGTGTGTCCTGGAAATGAAACGTTTCCGACCGTTTATGGACTTGATAAATGAACAGGGGCTAACCGACAGGGTGGCGGTACTGGCCGGGGTAATGCCCATCAAATCAGGGCGGATGGCACGGTACATGCAGAAGAACGTGGCCGGGATGATGGTCCCTGACGAACTCTGCGAGCGCCTGGAGGCCGCCACTGACCTGCGGGAAGAAGCCATAAACATCGTGGTGGAGCAGATTGCCCAGTTGCGCGAGATCCCCGGGGTTAGGGGAGTTCACATCATGGCGGTAGCCTGGGAGGAAGTAGTTCCAGAGATCGTGCGCCGGGCGGGCCTTTATCCCCGGCCTACTAATCTCGATTAAGGGAGTGGTGGCATGGCCAGAGTTATGGTTATAGGCGGTGGTCCCGCCGGACTGGCCAGTACGCTGCATTTGGCCGCCAGGAACCAGGAGGTTATCCTGGTGGAAAAAGATGAAAAACTGGGGGGCAGTCCCCGAGTATACAACTGTAAGGCCGTTGACGAGTGCCGTCAGTGTGGCGCCTGTCTGGCTGCTGAGCAGGCATACCGGGTACAGAGCCACCCGTTGATTCAGGTTATAACGGGGAGCCAGGTCGTTGCCGCCCAACTGGTGAATGGTATCTACCACATGGACGTAAGAGGGGCCGAAGGGGCCGCCATGTTTACGGTCGCGGGGATTATTCTGGCGACCGGGTTTGACATTTTTGACCCTGCTGGGCGCAGTGAAATGGGATATCAGCGGCTCGAACGGGTGGTCACCGCCCGGGAGATGGAAGAGATCCTGATTAAAGCCCGGGGTGAATGGGAAGAAGAGCTGGGGATCATGCCCCGGATCGCTATGGTCAGGTGTTTTGGCTCCCGGGAACAGAGCCGGGGAGTATCCTATTGTTCACGGGTTTGCTGCCTTTACTCGGAAAAACTTGCCCGGATACTTATCGACAGGATACCCGGAGCAACGGTGGATATTTTCGGTATGGATACCCAGCGGTATCACCCGGTTTATGCGGCCGGGCATCAGGATTCAGTGCGTTATATCAGGGGGATGCCGGCCAGGGTCGATCGGCTTCCCAATCAGGCCCTGGTTGTAAAATATGAGGATAGTGCCACATCGTCAATAAAGCAGGGGCATTATGACTGGGTGGTGCTGTGTCCCGCAGTATTACCGGCCCGGTCTGACCGGTCACTATGTGAGATGCTGGGTATTGAGAGGGATAATCAGGGGTTTATTGCCAGCCTTGGTGGTTCCACCAATCAAAGGGGGGTTTTTGCTGCTGGCTGCTGCACCGGACCCCAGACTATTGTGGAGAGCATTGGCAGTGGCCAGACAGCGGCGGGTCTCTTGCTTAGGCATCTATCTTCTGCATGATTCTATCCAGTATATGGGAGTAGTGAGTCAGTTTCTCCTTTTCCGTTTCACAGGTGAAGTTTTGTAGCTCCAGGTCATGTAAGGCAATCAGTTTGGCATTAAAGATTTTCTCCTTCAGGCTCATGACGGGTGAACGGAAGTAAGTGTTTACTCTTTGAGCTACCTGGTATTCTTCTGCGGTCAACTTCATAAGAGCTTTCCTCCTTAATAAATCTTAAATTGATGATATGCGCGAAGGTCTAAAAATGTTCTTAGAAAATTATCAGCCGCATAAGCTAAATATTAGCAGCCTAATAAAGGTCTGTTATTAATGTCGTTTACTGCCTGAAGATGCCTTCAGTATAAAAAAGTGATAACGGCCTCAATGAGGACGCTATCACTTGGGTTACCGTATGTGTTGTCCATCACTCAGGGTGAGATCCGGTCAACTAGTTATTTCTTTTGCGGTTCTGCTGTTGGTTCTGGTCATCACGACGCTGATCCTGTCTCTGTTGCTCCCGGTCCTGACGCTCGCGTTCTTGACGCAAACGGTCTTCTTTTCGACTCAAAGTGTTTAACACCTCCTTTCATACTGAAATTCTTTATCTCCGAGTATGATGGGTGTCAAATGTTGATATAGTTTTACTCGTATTCAGAATCTCTATACTAAACAAGCGACCTCGGCCCGGTCACGCGTCATTAACTGAGGTCGTTATAACCCTTAATTTGTAAAACAAAACAGTTGACTTAATGACGGGGGAGTTGTAGCATAGAACCAATATACAATCTCAGATTGCCTGTAAAGGCATAATTACAGCGATGATCGGGAGAGTAGCCGTGAAGCTTCACTTAAGAGAGCCGGTGGTTGGTGCGAACCGGTTGGTGACATAGGCTGAAGTACCTTCCTGAACTGCGAAGCTGAAGATTGGAGTAGGCTGAGCCGGCGTGGCTGCCGTTATGAGGCTGTGAGGTGATCTGATAAAGATTAGTAGGGTGGTACCGCGGATTTTTCCGTCCCTGGGCGCTGCTCTTTTTTATTTTGTCAGATAAATTGGGTGGTACCGCGATGCTCGTCCGTCGTCCCTTATTTAGGGGCGACTTTTGTATTTCCTGAAGGATGGCAGGATGGCTGGTCAACAAAATGTACGTAGGGAAGGATGGGAGAAAGGATGTTGAAAAAAATGAATCGAAAGAAAATGGTGGCCCTGGCAATCGGCGCGGTGTTGGCGGTGGGGGTTCTGGCTGGCTGCGGCGGTGAAAAGAAAGAACCGGCGAAAGCGGCCACGAAAGTTTACCAGGTCGGCGTACTCCAACTGGTGCAGCATGGCGCTCTCGACGCCTCCAACAAGGGCTTTGTGGACGGCCTTGCCTCCAAAGGCTTCAAGGAGGGCGTAAACGTTAAATTCGACCAACAGAATGCCCAGGGGGATCAGTCCAATTTAAAGACCATCAGCCAGCGGTTCGTGAATAACAAGGTGGACCTGATCCACGCGATTGCCACACCCGCTGCGCAGATCGTTGCCAATTCGACCAAAACGATCCCGATCGTGGGAACCGCGATTGTGGACTACAAGACGGCAAAACTGGTGCAATCCGTTGAAAAACCGGGCGGCAATATTACCGGGACCTCCAACCACAATCCCCCCGGACGGCAGATCGAGCTGGCGTTGAAACTGGTTCCGAATGCCAAAACAGTGGGTGCGCTGTATACTTCCAGCGAATTGAATTCCCAGCTGCAAGTCGCGGCAATGAAAGAATACGCAGCCGGCAAAGGGCTGACCGTCATTGAAGCGACCGTGACCAACGTGAATGATATTCAGCAGGCTGTGCAGAGTTTGATCGGGAAAGTCGATTTCATCTATTGCCCGACGGATAATAATATCGCTTCCGCCATGTCGAATATCGTCAAGGTGACGGTGCCGGCCAAACTGCCGGTATTCCTCGGCGATGAAGCTCCGGTCAGGAGCGGTGGCGCCACGGCGGGCGCGTCGGTGGATTTCTATAAACTGGGCTTCCAGGCGGGGGAAATGGCTGCCGACATTTTGTCCGGCAAGGCAAAACCGGCGGATATGCCGATCGGTTTCCAAAAAGACGTCAAGGTGATCATCAACAAAAAATCAGCGGAAGCGATTGGTCTGAAGATCCCGGCGGATCTTTTGAAATCGGTTGAATAAAGGCGTAAAAGGGAAGAATCAATGGACGAGTTAATTATTTCTACAGTAGCCCAGGGTTTGCTCTGGTCCGTGATGGCCATGGGGGTCTTTATCACATTCCGTACGCTGAATATCGCGGATCTGAGCGTGGAAGGCAGCTTCCCGTTGGGCGGCGCGGTCGCGGCGATGTTGTTGGCGGAAAAAGTCAACCCCGCTACGGCGATTGTGGCGGCGGGACTGGCCGGAATGCTGGCCGGCGCTGTCAGCGGCCTGTTGTACACCAAACTGAAAATACCGGCGCTGATGGCCGGCATTTTGACGATGATCGCCTTGTATTCCGTCAATTTACGGGTGATGGGGAAAGCAAACCTGTCCTTGTTGAATACGGACACGATCTTTACTTCTCTGGAATTTCTCAAGCTTTCCCCCAATCTGACGACATTCGTGGCGGGCCTTTGCATTGCGGTCGCTATCCCGCTATGGTTGTATTGGTTCTTTGGCACCGAGATCGGGATGGCTGTGCGGGCGACCGGCAACAATCCCCAGATGATCCGGGCGATGGGGGTCAATACCGATGATATGTTTTTGCTGGGGTTGGTGCTCAGCAACGGACTCGTGGCGGTTTCGGGAGCGTTGATCGCGCAGGACAACGGGTTCGCCGATGTGGGCATGGGGGCGGGCACGATCGTGATCGGCCTGGCATCCGTGATCATCGGGGAAGTGGTGTTCGGCACGAGAAACTTCAAGAATTCGCTGATTTCGGTGGTGCTGGGTTCCATTCTGTATCGGATCGTCATCGCCATCGTGTTGTATCTGGGCATGCCGCCCAACGACCTGAAACTGTTCACGGCCATTTTGGTGGCAATCGCTTTATCCCTGCCGTTGGTCAAAGCCAAGTGGGATAGCAGAATGGTGGGAATGTAAATGTTGAAGGTGGAAGGAATCAGCAAGACGTTCTTCGCCGGTACGGTGAATGAAAAGACGGCGTTGAAAAATGTCAGTCTGGAAATGAAACCCGGGGATTTCATTACGGTGATCGGCGGCAACGGCGCCGGGAAGAGCACTCTTCTGAACGCCGTCGCCGGGGTCTTCAAAGTGGACAGCGGAAAAATCTATATTGATGATGTTGATGTGACCCAGATGGCGGAGCATAAACGGGCCGCCTATATCGGCCGGGTGTTTCAGGATCCGATGATGGGGACGGCTTCGGGGATGATGGTGGAAGAAAATTTGGCCATTGCCGCCAGACGGGGCAAAACGCTGAGTTTGCGCTGGGGTTTTCGCGATGACGAATCCGTCGAATTCAAAGAAAAACTGGCCAAGCTGAATCTCGGCCTGGAAGACCGGATGAAAAGCCGGATGGTGACCCTGTCAGGCGGGCAGCGGCAGGCAATTACCCTGCTGATGGCAACCTTGCGGCGGCCCAAGCTGTTGCTCTTGGATGAGCACACCGCGGCCCTGGACCCCAAAACCGCCGAGAAGGTATTGGACCTGACGAAGAAGATCGTGGAGGAAAACGCGCTGACAACGCTGATGGTCACCCATAATATGCGGGATGCCCTGCGCTTTGGCAACCGACTGCTGATGCTGAACGACGGGGAAATTCTGCTGGACATTCATGGCGAGGAAAAAGCGAAAATGACGGTCCATGACTTGCTGGAAGCGTTCGAAAAATCCGGCGGCGAAGATGTCAGCGACCGTATGCTGCTGAGCTGAAACGATTCAAACCAGGGTAGGGACAATAATAATCCCCGTCAGATCATGACGGGGAGGAGCAGCTGTACGGTGGAGATCGTGATGAGCGCGGCCAGGATCATGGATACGCAGGCGACCGTGCCGGTAGTCGGGCTGAACTGGAACGCCCGGACCGTTCCCACCGCGTGGGAGCTGGTGCCAAGGAGCACGCCCCGGGCGATCTCGCTGTCGATTTTCAGATAACGGATGACAAGCGGGCCGAGCAGCGAGCCGAGGATTCCGGTGAGGATGACGACCACGGCGGTGACGGCCGGGACGCCGCCGGTGAGCCGGGAGATGTCCATGGCGATCGGCGTGGTCACGGAACGGGGAATGAGGCTGCCGACCAGCTGCTTGTCGATGTTCAGCCCCTCGGCGATCCAGGCCGAGGATACCATCGCGATAACGGAGCCGAAGAACACGCTGGGGATGATCTCCA
Source organism: Syntrophothermus sp. UBA1445 (assembly GCA_002329495.1). Lineage (GTDB taxonomy): Bacteria > Bacillota > Syntrophomonadia > Syntrophomonadales > DTU052 > DTU052. Next base: position 12,989 of record DCTH01000222.1, read on the forward strand.
CGGCGTGTTTTTTTAACAGATGCCGGTATTTGTAGAGCGGCACGGCGAAGGCGATGGTGGCGGGCTGCAGCATGAGGTTCAGCCATTGGGTGCCGCTGTGGTAGGTGTCGTAGGAAATGTGGGTGGTGAGCAGCAGCGAGGCCAGCAGCGCCGGGACGGTCAGCAGCGGCGAAAAATAGATGCGCGGCCGTTTCGTGTAGAGTCGCTTGGCGCCGGCGTACAGGGCAACGGTCGCCACCAGGCTCAGCCAGGGCAGGCTGTTCATGATTTCCGCCTCGTCCAAGCGAGTTGTGTCGCGAGCAGCCCGGAACCGGCCATGATCACGACGCTGCCGGCAACGACCACGATCAGGATCGCGATCCCGTGGCTGAACAGGAGGGAGCGGTACTGGACGACTCCCACCGCCGAGGGGATGAAGAACAGCAACAGTTCCGCCAGCAGTAGGTTCGCACCCGACTCGATCCATTCGAGCCTTAGGACGCCCAACTGCAACAGGCCGAACAACAGCGCGATGCCGACGACGCTGCCGGGCAGTGGCAGGGAAAATTGGGCCACGAGAAAATTCGACAGGAAGGCCAGCCCGCACAAAATGGCGATTTGCACGGCGCTTTTGCCGATACGGTTCATGAAAAGTCACTCCTTCTAGGTTATGGTCCGAGTATACAGGAACAGCTGTTATGTGTAAAATACATATATAGCATCAGATCGATACGTGATATCTATGGGAAAGAGGAAAGCGGATGGAGATCCGGAATCTGGAGTATTTTCTGGAAGTGGCCCGGACCAAAAGTTTTACGAAAGCCGCCCAGAATTTGTTCATCACCCAGCCGACAATCAGCCGGATGATCAAGAATCTGGAGGACGAGCTGGAGGTCGAGCTGTTCGAGCGGCTGGGCAAAGGCGTGGAGTTGACCGACGCGGGCCAGACCATCCTGCTTCAGGCGCAAAACATCGTGAACTCGGTGCGGGGGCTGTCGAGCGACCTGTCCGACGTGATGCAGCTGAAGAAAGGGCAAATCAACATCGGGTTGCCGCCAATGATCGGCGCCAACTTTTTCCCGCGCGTCGTGGGCGAGTTCAACAAAATTTATCCCCGGATCAAAGTCCATCTGTGGGAACACGGCGCGAAAAAGGTGGAGGACGATGTGGCCGCCGGCCGGCTGGAGATCGGCGTCACGCTGCTGCCGGTGCAGGAGGAGGTCTTTCAGTGGTTCTCGTTCGTGAAGGACAAGCTGAGCTTGGTGGTCCACCCCTCGCACTGTCTGGCGGGCGANNCTGGCGGGACGAAACGAAGTGGCGCTGGCGGAGCTGGCAGAGGAGGAGTTCATCCTGTTTCAGGAGGATTTCCTGCTGCATGACCGGATTATCAACGAGTGCGTGAGCGCCGGCTTTCAGCCCCGGATCGCCTTCAAGAGCACGCAGTGGGATTTCATCAGCGAGATGGTGGCGGCCAACCAGGGGGTGGCGCTGCTGCCGGGGACGATCTGTCGCCAGCTGGACAAGGAACGGGTCTGTCTGCTGACGCTGGTCCAGCCGGAGATTCTCTGGCATCTGGCGGTGATCTGGCGCAAGGACCGCTATTTGTCGTTCGCCGCCCGCGAATGGCTGAATTTCACGCGGCAGCGGTTGCAGGAAGCCGGGGCGGGGCGTCCTTGACAAAACCCGGGCAGGTGGGTAAGATTTTTT
>DCTH01000218.1 GCA_002329495.1 Syntrophothermus sp. UBA1445
CGGGGGTTAGGGTGGGCGTTCAAGGCCACATGGGATATCATCTCATGGTAGATGAACTCGTCCTGTTCCGTAGTCTGCACTGCTCCATCAAGAATCAGGGCCTTGCCAAATTCCACGGTATCTACCACCTGCAGTTCCTGGAAAGGGGTCTTCTCCTGCCACAGGATCTCTTTTATCCTCCAGTGGACCCGGTAACCATTCGTGTGTTTCTCTTCAAACCAAATAGCCATCGTTATCCTCCTGTTGATTATCTAGAATCCGGGTCCTTTCCCGGATCAGTTCACCAATAACCTCGGTCACCTGTTCTTTACTCTCCGATTGTTTGAGATTGGTGCTGATAAGAGTAGCCTTGACAATCTCCTCTATTTCATGCGTTTCCGGATTCCCTTCACGCTGGGTGAACTCCTCCAACAGGCGGAGAAACTCAAGGTCTTTCTGTACCACCACCAGGTCAATTATATCCAGGAGGCAATGGGCCTCCTCCGGTTTTAGCCGCCCCTTAATCTGCATGGCATCGATCATACGGGCCAGTTCTGTATACCATTTTCCGGCCTGGTTCTTAAGGTTTATGATCATGGTCACACCAGCTTTGCATCCCGCAGGATCTGCCGGGTCTTATCAAAATGGATCATGATATCAATCCCGCTCTTTCCATCGCGGTTCTTGTCAACTATTAGCCGGTAGTTGACATCGCGGAATTTTCTTAGCTTCTCGTTCTGTTCAATCTCCTCATTGGTCACCGGGACCATCTTCAACATCAGATCACACTCATTCTTCATGCGGCGGGCACCCTGCAGGGTCCCATCCTCGTTCAGTTGGACCAGACACATCACCGCGATTCCCAGGTTCTGGGCCAGCATCTTCTGAGTCTTCACAATTTGCTCCAGGATCTGCCACTCGGCATAGTTGGCGGTCATCTTCTCCATGCGGCCGACATAGTCCAGGATCAACATCTTGATATTATACTGGGCCCTGAACTTGCGGGCAATGGAAATGATCTTGTCCGGGGTCAGATTAGGACAGGGGTAGGAATAGAACCCGCTGCTGCTAAGGTGCGAATATCCCTGCAGCACTTTGGAGAACTCCCCGGAGGTGAGGTCTCCGGAACGGAGTTTCTCATGCTCCACCTGGGAGAGGATTGAACCCCAGCGGAGAGCGATCTGCACCCGACTCATCTCGGTATTAAGGTACAACAGGTTCTCTTTATGCTCTATAGTCACCGCTTTGGCAGTATGAAGGGCAAAGGCGGTCTTGCCGTGCCCGGTCTGGGCACCCAGGATGATTAGATCACCAGGTTTGTACCCCAGGGTAACATTATTCAGGGAATCAAATCCCGTAGGCAGGCCATCCAGGGGCAGGATACCCTTGTTGAGTTCATTGATCTCCTTAAAACGCAGGTAGCGGCGTTCAACCTCTTCATAGCCCAGGCTGGCCAACCCTGCAGGGGTGTCCACCTGTTCGTCATTTTCCAAAGCAGTCAGGTTGGTCAGTTCTTCCTCGGCCTCCATCAGCAGCTCTGGCACCGACTGCTGATTTTCCCGGATCTTCTGATGATAACGGCGCAGAAAGGATTCAAACTTGCGTAGCCGTGAACGGTCTTTAACCCGTCCCAGCCAGTAGGTTATGTTCTCGCCTTCAATGAAGTGTTCAGCTATGTAGGCCAGTTCCGAAATATCCTGCTGGTTCCGGAACAGATTAAGGTTCTGTGATTCCTTTAATAACTCGGCAAAGGTGGGTTTGACATCACGTTTGTAAAGCTGGCAGATCAGGGAAAACACCGTTCGGTGTAGGGGATGGTAAAAATCCTCTTCCTTTATCGAGTCATAGGCCTCGATACGTGCCTCTTCTGAATTGAGCATCCCCGACAAGACGCGGCGCTCACTCTCCAGATCTACCAGGATTTCCTCTTGTACCTTCTGCATGGTGCCAGGCACCTTTCATTAGTTGAATTTCATTAATTTAAGGGTCATTTTCCCACCGCGGCACCTTCTTGTTTCAGACCCGGGGGAATATAGATCTCCCTCTCTTCAGCCGGTTTTTGGGGAAGTTTAAGGGATTTATCACCTGCTTTACGCCGGGACTGGTGTTCCAGCATCTCAGCATCGACATCTTTTAGAGAGCGGATATTCTTTTCCTTCCAGTTGTTCAGGATACCATCTATGTAATCAAGCCCGCCATTCTTGGTCCGGTTGCACATGATTTCTCCGGCCCGTTTGATCAGTTCGGAAGAAAACCCCCAGTCATACTTCCATTTATAATAAACCTTCTTGCGGGCTTCCGCAGACATGTCCAGGCCGGTAAAGTGTCCGAACTCAATCACTTCAGGGTCAAAGGCATACGATTGAGGGGGCTTATCGTCAACAAAGGTACGAAAGTAGGTCTCCATTGCTTCCAGGTTATTGATGGAGCACTCCTTCAGTCCCGAGGCAATCTTGGTGATCTCCCGCGGGTGGTTGATATTGCGTTCAAAGCATAGTTCCAGCATACACAGGATGAACTCGGTCTTAAAGCCCAGCTCATCCATCCACTTGCGCAGCTCATTTCCCATTTTAATGGAGATCAGATTGCCAGTCTTCTGAGAAATGAAGTCTGCCACCAGCCGGAAATCCTTGCTGCCGGCTACCGAAACGTCGGGTAGCACGGTCTTGCGCCTCTCCTGCTGCAGTTCCATCTCCAACTCTTCAATTCGCTTCTCCTGCGCCTTAATCAATGCCTCATCACTGTGATAGGCGGTCTTGGCCAGACCGGGATGATCCCGCAATAATATCTCACATAGTCGGTTGTATAGTGGTTCCAGATAGATCCTGCGGGCTGCGAATTCAAGGCTCGATGATCCTTCCAAGGCGATAAGTCCTGCTTTTTCCCATTTTCCCAGTTTCCTGGACAGGCGGTTCTTTGACACTACCGGACATACCTGCATAACCTGTCCCACTTCAACCCCCGAATTGGTTAATGGCTTCAATTTGAAATAAGCGTAGAGAATGCCACCAAGGATACCCAGGTCTTCAGCATCCAAGTCCAACTCGGCTGCATAGGTATAGAGCATTGCAGGGATTTGTACTTGGCCCCAGCGCATGATTTCCAGGCTTGGCTCAAATTGCATGTATGATGTGCCTCCCGAACGAAGTATGAAGATTATACCACAGGGTGTAATACCCAACAACGGTAATCATGGCATGTTTATATCGATTAACGCCGGTTAGGTTTCGCTTTCGTCAGATCAAACATGGTCTTTCACGATTGCGTAAACGATACACGAGAACCACATTATTCCATATTAATCCTCCTACATCCCCAGTTAAGACCGGGCGATAAAAAAGGAGCAAACACTCCACCCTGGTGTGTTAACTCCTATACTGACAACGGGACACCTCGCTAACAACTCACTCCCACTCACCGTAACAGACTAACTTGAGTTCCGTGCCGTTTTACGCGATATCAAAAACTTTTTTGGCGTCGTTCAAACGTTTTATAAACTGTTCATACTGCCCAGTCTCCCAGTTCGCCTGGAAGTGCCGGTTCAAGTCAAGACGGAATTGCAGGTAAGCCGCTTCTGCCTCCAGTGCCTGGTTCCTGGCCAAAACTGCCCTTTCAGGTTCCACTGGCTGAACCCCTGAGCGTTCCTGCGGGGGACTGGAAAGATCAATTTCATCCAGCCAATCGGGAATGCTCACCGGAACCCCCATTTCGCTGGTGATCAGCTGCGCCAGCGCAGTCTGGGACTCTTCCTCGCCGTGGACCAGGATTATACGCTGCGGCAAAACCGCGAAATGTTTTAACCAGGCAATGATCCCGGCTTGATCGGCATGGGCCGAGTAACCGTCAATCTGGAAAATATCGGCCTTGACCGCCACCTGTTCACCATGTATCCTTACCAGCTTCTCACCTTCCAAGAGGCATCTCCCCAGGGTGCCCTCAGCCTGATACCCGACAAACAGGATGGTGGAATCAGGTCGCCACAGGTTGTGCTTAAGGTGGTGCTTTATCCGACCCGCATCACACATGCCGCTGGCCGAGATTATTATACTTCCGTTAGCTGCTTGGTTCAGACTGACAGAGTCCTCACGGGTGCGAGAGTATTGGAGATTGGGCAGCAGGAAGGGGTCCGCACCTTCCATTAACAACTGCCGGGTTTCATTATCATAGAACTCTACACTGCGCTTGAATATCTCGGTGGCGGCAATCGCCAGGGGACTGTCGACGTAAACCTTCTGTGATGCCGGCAACTTACCTTGTTTATAGAGCAGATTGAGGTCGTAAATCAAATCCTGGGTCCTTTCCACCGCAAAAGACGGAATTATCAGGTTGCCGCCTTTTCTCCTGGTGAATTCAATGGCTTCCAGCAGTCGATCCATGCGGGTGGTGTTGGCTTGATGCAGCCTATTTCCGTAAGTCGACTCCAGGATCACATAATCGGCGTTTTCTATATAGGTAGGATCTTTTATTATCCGCTGCCGGCTGTTGCCCAGGTCACCGCTGAAAACCAACTTGGTCCTTTTCCCGGACTCGGTTACCCAGATTTCAACGATGGCTGAGCCCAGTATGTGCCCGGCATCCCGCAGGCGGATCTCCACCTCAGGTGCGGGTTTGAAGATCTCGTCATAACCATAGGGCCGAAACTGTTCCATACACCGCTGGGCATCTTCGACAGTATAGACTGGTGTGAGCAGCGGTTTTCCGGCACGGGTCAGTTTGCGGTTTTTTCTCTCCACCTCAGATTCCTGAATGTAGGCTGAATCAGGCAGAAGAATTGTGGCCAGATCCGCAGTGGCAAAGGTGCAGTAAATCGGACCTTTGAAGCCCTGTTTACACAACTTGGGGATCAAACCGGAATGATCAATATGGGCGTGGGTTAATACCATAAAGTCAAGGCTGGCTGGGTCCATGCGGAAGGGCTGATAGTTGCGTTCCTTGACGGAAGATTTGCCCTGGAATAGTCCACAGTCTATTGCGAATCGTACGGTGTCGGTTTCCACGATAAAAAATGAACCGGTAACGGTTCGAGCTGCGCCATGAAATGATATTTTCATATTTAGATCCTCCCCAAACAACCTATCCTACTGCATATCTCTATCACCATTATAACAGGGCAGCATTAAACTGCAATGAATCGCTTCCGGTCCCCTTTCCTGGCCAACCCTTCCAGGCTCTGAATCATCTCGTCCAGTTCCTGGAGCATCAGGTCTTTCCGTCCGTTCCCGGCGGTTTCCGCCAGATTCTCAAAGCCAATTCGGCCCCAATCTCTGATGATATCCTCCAGGTTGTCTTCCAATGCCTCATCGTATTTGAGGTTAGTCTTTTCCAGTAGATTGTAAAACATATACTTTAACTGACTGATCTTTTGCAGTACGTCCTCAACCCGCGTTTCTTCACGTTCACACATTCTGGCGGCCTGCAGCAGACCATTATAGAGGAGGGGGTTGCTCAAGACTTGAGTTAAGAGTTCAGCACGGTATTGCCTCTGAGCGACGAACCTGAGATAGTCAAGCAGGTCGCGTTTACCTTCCGGTCGGAGCAGGTGAAAGCACTTAAGCAGTAGGATGTCCTGGCTGGTCAGATCGGGTAACAAGCGAATTCCCCCTTGATAGCGTAATCCTTTTATCAAGAAGGATTCGCGTTTCCCTCTCCTTATCCTCTATCCAATAATCTCCTTCTTGCTTGTATTTAGCAGGGTTTTCGAGCTTTTTCACACCTGCTGGCAAGAGGTGACAGACCCGGATAAATCACACATGATGACGGGCGACAAAGGCCCCCATTCGTTCCAGGGCCTTTTCGATATGATCGACACTGGATGCGTAGCAACAGCGAACAAAACCCTCTCCCGAGCTGCCAAAGGCGTCGCCCGGGACTACGGCCACCTTCTCTTCATTAATGAGTCTTTCGGAAAATTCGATACTGCTCATGCCGGTTACAGAAATTGACGGAAAAACATAAAAGGCCCCCCGAGGTTCAAAACTGGGTAGTCCGATGTCTTTGAGTCCTTTCAGTATCAGACGGCGGCGGTAGTCGTAGTCCTCCACCATCCTCCTCATTTCAGCCTCCCCGTTCCTCAGGGCCTCCAATGCTGCCATCTGAGCCATGATGGGAGCACAGAGCATGGTGTACTGATGCAGTTTGTTCATGGCCGCGATGATATCACGGTTACCGCAGGCATACCCGATACGCCAACCGGTCATGGCAAAGGCCTTGGAGAAGCCGTTGAGAACTATCGTACGGTCTCTCATACCGGGCAGGGTGGCCATAGAAACGTGTTTCCCCTCATAAGTAAGCTCACCGTAGATTTCATCGGAGATAACAATCAGGTCGTTCGCGATCACCAGGTCCACCAGGGCCTGCAGGTCCTCGCGACCCATAATGCCTCCCGTGGGGTTGTTGGGATAGGTGAGGATCAACACCTTGGACCGGGGAGTGATCTTCTTCTCCAGTTCTTCACGGGTCAGACGGAATTCGTGTTCAGCCACGGTCTCCAGGATCACCGGGGTTCCACCGGCCATAACCGCACAGGGAACATAGGAAACATATGAGGGTTCAGGGATCAGAACCTCATCACCCGGGTTGAGCAGCACCCGGAGCGCCAGGTCGTTGGCCTCGCTGACCCCCACCGTAACCAGAACTTCGTGTTCCGGATCATAGCTTAGGTTTTGCCACCGATGCTGGTATTTGGCGATCTCCTCCCGCAGTTCGATCAGGCCTGGGTTGGCAGTGTACATGGTATAGCCGCGTTCCAGGGAGTAAAAACAGGCTTCCCTTATATGCCACGGGGTTACAAAATCCGGTTCACCCACTCCCAGTGAGATTACCCCCTCCATGTGGGAAGCCAGGTCAAAGAACCGACGGATTCCCGACGGGGGCAGGCTTTTTATTTCATCTTTCAAGTACCGGTTACCATCAATCATGGGCTGACCACCAACCTTCGATCCGATTCCTTGTCATCGAAGACAAATCCGTCCTGCTTGTAACGCTTCATGACGAAGTGGGTAGTAGTGCTCTGTACCTGATGCATGGTGGCTAGTTTCTGTGAAATAAAGGTTGAGATATCTTTAAGATCCTTCCCATGGACCACCACGGAGAGATCGTAGAGGCCACTCATAAGGTACACCGCCCGCACCTCAGGGAAGCGGGATATGCGGTTGGCAATAGCGTCAAAGCCAACCTCCCGTTCCGGGGTCACCTTGACCTCCACCATGGCTGTANNACATCTCCGGCTCTCTCCCAGTTGATAATCGCGGTATGGCCCAGAATGATCCTCTCTTTTTCCATCCGCGTAATCTCGGCGATTACCCGTTTCTCATCCTCACCCAGCATAGCAGCTATTTGCTGGGGGGTATGACGGGCATCGCGTTCCAGCAATTCCAGGATACGANNCCTTCATTAATTATTATTGTTAATTATTCTGAGAATTGATAAAAAATTAACTCCCGCCCCAGAAAGGGACGGGAGTATTTCCCGCGGTACCACCCAATTTGACAAATATTGTCCGCTCTTACCCGTTAACGGCGGGAACCGTTCGGCTTCACCTCTTCAGGTTCACCGACACTCACGGGTGGCCTTCACCGTTAACCACACCGGTTCGCACCAACCACCGGCT
>DCTH01000062.1:0-261 GCA_002329495.1 Syntrophothermus sp. UBA1445
CAGTTCGATATGGCGGAAACCGTTCAGATGAGCCGTCAGGCTGTGCGCAGCGGCGCTTGGCTGTTATGGGAAGCGGAAAAGGGGAAGATTACCTTTAATAGCCCCACCTCGGCTATCATCAGCGGTAAAAAAGACCCTGCCCCGGTAGATGAGTACTTAATGAAGCAGGGACGCTTCAGCCGTCTCCTTAAAGGCCCTGACGCTCCGCAGCGCATCGCTGAAATTCAGGGTGACATTGATCGCGAGATTGCTTTTATGCGG
>DCTH01000062.1:301-1412 GCA_002329495.1 Syntrophothermus sp. UBA1445
AAAGGAGGGCAATATGGGAGAATTTAGGCCCATCAAGACCAAGAAGATCTACGAAGAAATCGTTGATCAGCTACGGGAATTAATAAGTACCGGGAGCTTTAACCCCGGTGATAAGCTACCTTCCGAGCGGGATATGGCTCATATGCTCGGGGTTAGCCGGGCCTCTGTGCGTGAGGCGGTGGTTGCCCTGCAGGCCATGGGGATACTGGACGTAAAGCCTGGTGAAGGCACCTTTGTGAGTGCCTCAATGAACAGTGAGACTATTGAACCTCTGGCCCTGGTACTCTCCGTGGAACGCAACTCCCTGGCACAGCTGATGGAAGTGAGGAAGATCCTGGAGGTCGAAGCGGCGGCCCTGGCAGCCTAGCGAGCCACTGAACAGGACCGGCTTAAGATGGTTGAGGTATTAAACGATATGAAGGCCACGGCGGAGCGACACGAGCAGGGAGTAGAGTTTGACCTGTTTTTTCACTTCGCGATTGCGGAAGCCACCAAAAACCCACTCCTGCGAAGAGTCATTAAAACTTTGGACAATATGATGCACCAGACCTTTTTGGTCAACCGAACCGAGATGTATTCAGATCCCAAGACTGCCGAGCGGATCCTTGGTGAACATCAGGTAATTCTGGATGCGATCCTGGCAGGAGACCCCGCAGCGGCCCGCGAGGGGATGCTGCGACACCTGAGCCATGTTGAATTGGGGCTCACCAATAACTAATGGTACGAACTTTATTTTCACAGATGCTTTATACTTGATTACAAAAAAATTTTTTTGCATCAAAACACGGTATTCGTTTTAGAGAAATTGTTCCTCTTCGCATGTATAGAGCCGAGGAGGATTTCGAACTTATATGAGATAGAAAAAAGACGGGAAATCCCGTCTTTTACCGTTTGGTTCAGCTAGATGACTCTTTATATAAACATCAGTTTCTTAGCTTCAAAACGCAGTTCATCCCTGAAGTCAGGGTGAGCAAGGTTGATCAGGGCCTCAGTCCGCTGCCTTACATTCTGTCCCTTCAGTTGAGCCGCTCCATACTCGGTTACAATCCAGTTAACCTCCGTACGAGGGGTGGTGACAAATGTTCCCGGAGCCAAAGTGGGTACTATCTTG
>DCTH01000062.1:1460-15501 GCA_002329495.1 Syntrophothermus sp. UBA1445
CCCATGGATTCAGAGGCACACTGTCCGGTCAGGTCTACCTCTAACGTGGCATTAACTGAAATCACATTGTCGTTTTTGCCAATGATAGAAGGCCGGTTAACAAAACCTACGGTGTAGAAATCGATCATCGGGTTCTCATTGATGAAGTCATATAGTTTCTGCGAACCCAGAGCAAACGAAGCTACCCATTTGTAGGGGATAAAGTTCTTTTTACGGCAGGTAATGGCTCCACACTCCCAGAGGTCCAACATACTGTCGGTAATCATCTCCGTATGGACCCCTAAATCCTTCTTATCCTTCAAAAAGCAGCCCACCGCATTTGGTATTCCGCCAATCCCCAGCTGGATACAGGCTCCATCGGGTATGTGTTCTACGATGTACTCCGCTATTTTTTTATCCTCCGGAGTAACAGGAATAGGGGGCAGGGTTTTAAGCGGAACGTTGTGCTCAATGATTATGTCCACTTCACTAATATGGAACAGGTTGACCCCATGGGTCCTGGGCATATGCTCGTTGACTTCCACTATCAGGAGGCGCTTTTCGGGGTGCATNNACCCGTAGTCTACATTGACCCCACAGCTGAAAAAACCGTTGCGGTCCATAGGTGATACGGTCATGGCCATAACTCCACCCGGCCGCAGGTTCCGGCGGGCAATCAAATCGGCATCCCCCAGTTTTACTGGAGTGTAGGTATACATTCCCTTATTAACAAAGAAACGCTCGACCGGGCCCAGGTAAGGACAATCAAATTCCACCTTATTGGCGACTTCCGGACTGTTCAACAAGGTAGGACTTAGTCCTAAACCGGCAAATAACAATAGATCTTTCAATTCTCCAGCTAAAATCCTTTTCCCCAGTGCATTGGCGAAAGCCACTGGCTGTCCATTGGCCAGTGAAAACCCAACTCCCTCTCCATCACGGATCTCGGCCACGGCTTCATCAGGTGTCTTGAGCTTGCTCCTATACATCTCTTTCCATCTGTTCTCCATTCGACTACCCCCAATCCGTTGGAAATCGATCCCTTATTTTAAGTTTAGACACTCTTCGACAACCTGGCAAGCTGTCGTTTCAAATTTTGAATCATCGTTAGATTCTTATTTTCCATATCTTTTCCGCAATTCGGCCGTGTAAATCATCGCTGAGATAAAAAGACCGGTTATCAGCCTGCGCTTACACCGGTCTTGGCTCTTTTTAAGTCAGACTCCTTTGTAAACAACCTGAGAGAAGGGCATTGAAACATCCCCGATTACAGCTCCTACCCCGGCTGCATCAGAGGGAAGATCACCTTGAAAACGGTGCCTCTCGAACCAGTTTGCACCTTTATTGTAGCGTTATGCCGCTGGGCAATGCTGTAGCAAACGGCCAGTCCCAATCCTGTACCATCCGGCTTGGTGGTAAAGAAAGGGGTACCGATTTTCTCTTGCGTTTCAGTGCTCATGCCCGGGCCCTGGTCATGGATGGCCATTGTTACCCCATTTCGATTTTCGTAGGTTTTAATAGTTAATCGACCTTTGGCCGACATGGCCTCCAGTCCGTTACGGACTAGGTTCAAAATCAATTGCCGGATTTCATCTTTATCGATCATTATATCCGGGATATTCCCCAGTTCCAGCTTGATGTACATATCTCTTTTGGTGGCATCTGATTGGAGCAAAGGCCAGAGGGCCTTTATCCTTTCGTTGAGGTTTTCCGGTTTCTTGTCAACCGGCTTATTCTTGGCCAGGGATAAGAATTCGGTTATTATGTCATTTGCCCGGTCGAGTTCCTCTATCATCAGTTGCATGTACTCACTGTCTTCAGCGTACCGATCCTGACCCTTTAGTAACTGCAGGAACCCTTTGACGGTACTCATTGGGTTCCTAATCTCGTGGGCAATACTGGCCGACATTTCTCCGATCATATTCAACCGGTCCAAACGGGCCATCTCTTGCTGGTATCGCCTCAATTGGGTAATGTCATTAGCTATAGACAGGACACAGGGCTCGTTTTTCCAGGGTATCGCCACCCCTGACAATAATACAGTAAATATTTTTCCTGTATGCAAACGGAAGCGGGCTTCAAAATTCCGTACCACACCTTCTCTCTTGATCCTTTCTATATACCGGTGTCGCGCATGAGGCTGAATCCAGAAACCGGTATCAAAAATATTTTGTCCGATCAATTCTTCACGGGGACAGGCGTTTAGTTCCAGAAAAGTATCATTTACCTCCAGGATTGTCCCCTTGTTCATTGATACGATGAACATAGCATGGGGATTGGTGTTAAATGCTTTGTCAAAGATTTCCTGGGAGGATCGCAGTTCTTCGGTTGCCTTCTTACTTTCGGTAATGTCAATTGCCGAGCACAGTAAATGCTTTTCCTGGGCCAGCTCAAAAATACTTGCCGCCAATAAGGCGTAACCAATCTCTCCCGACTTTTTGCGGAACGAAACTTCGTAGTTACTGATGTAGCCATATTCATTAATATGCTGCAGCATTTTTTGCCTGTCGTTAAGGTCACCCCAGTGGGGCAGTTCCTCTACCGACCTGCCCCGGAATTCCTCGCGCTCGTAGCCTAAATTTTTTCTGAATTCCCGGTTGATATCCAGCAGCGTATTGCACCGCAGCCTGGTTATTGTCATCATGGCCTGGTTGTACTCAAATGCTTTGGAGAATTTTTCCTCTGACCAGCGCAAGCTATCTGCTACCTTCTTGCTTTCACTTACGTCTCGAACAATCATGGATGATCGAATGCGGCCATTAGAGTCCTTAAATAAAATATAGGTTATCTCTCCCTCGAATCTGGTCCCGTCCTGATGCAATAAGGTGATCTCACCATGGAAACTCCCAGGCTGTTCTCTTTCCCCGAATGCTTCCCGGGAGCGGGGATCATCAAAATCGATGATGGCACCTCTTCCCACGGCACACATTTCCTCGGCACTTCTCCCGAACATGCGACAGGCAGCTGCATTAACGGACAGTATGCTACCATCAGGAAGGCCAAATATTATCGCATCAGGACTGTTATCAAATATCGCCTGATGATACAGGTTGGTGTCCTCATTTGAGGAACTCGCCGGGTTTCCTGAATTGGCAAGGCCGGTAACTTTTTCAGTCGATTTAGCAGCAGTCATTGAAGCCTACCTTTCAATAAAGTTCCGCCGATGTCGATGCTACAATTCTACTAACACTGTCAGCATTCCTGCTGAAATTTGGGTTACGTTGAAAAAATAGTCATAATGTGGCAGTGATTTATCACCAATCGACTCCAAATCCTGAACACCAGTAAAAGACACCCTGAATAAGGGTGCCTTTTGTGAAATGGGGATGGGTGTTGTTATGTGGTTATAAAAATCTGTTCTTATTCCACTGGGTCAAACAGGTTCTTGGGAGCACCACAAACTGGACATACATCCGGCGGTTCCGGGCCCTCATGTATATATCCGCACCGACGGCACTTCCACTTGTTGGCCTTTACCTTACCGCCCCGGCCCACCGCACGCAGGGCCCCGGTTGCCTGAACCTTGGGAGCAATAATAATTGCTCCGATCAAAGCGCCATCCTTGATAAAGTATATTTTAAACGAGCCCGCCACCGGGTCACTGCTGGTCACAATGCGGCAGTTTTCCGGAGGCTGGTTAACGTCACCCACTGAGAATATCTCCTGGTCAAACACCGCCAACATGGTGGACAACTTCGGAGGATCGTATTCCAGCCAATCCCCGGTCGCGTTTGCCCCGGCCACGCGCCCCATTTCTACAGCCACAGTCCATAATCCGGCTACAACCCCGTTGTATTCTGCAACGTCGCCGCAGGCCAGAACATCATTGGCGCTGGTCCGCATGCCGCTGTCGACCACCACTCCCCGATTGACATTCAAGCCACCCCTTTGGGCCAGTCCCGTATTGGGCCTGACTCCCGTGGAAAGCAGTACAAAGTCGCAAGGGATCTCCCGCCCATCGGACAACCTAACCCCAGTGACCCGCTCCTGTCCCAATATCTCGCCGGTTGACGCCCCCAGGAACAGTTCTATTCCGGCTTTAGTCAGGATTTCCTCCAGGCGTTCGGAAGCGTCCTGGTCTAACTGCCGCGGCATGAGCCGAGGTGAGGCTTCTATTATGGCGACCTCAAAGCCGCCTTCCTTCAACTCATAGGCCGCCTCCAGACCCAGGACTCCCCCACCGATGATAACTGCTTTCTTAAGGCCCTTACTGTATTCCCTGATGCGGTCCGCATCTTCCAGGCTGCGTAGCGCAAAAACCCCCTGCAGGTCGTTGCCGGGAATAGGAGGAATAAAGCTATAAGCTCCAGTAGCCACAATCAATTTAGAGTATGAAACCTGCGTACCATCCTCAAGGGTAATTTTCCTTTCCCCAGGGTTTATCTCCGAGATCGCTTTTCCAGTAAAAACTTCAATGCGGTTTTCCCGGAACCAGGATTCCGGATGGACAAATAGCGCATCATCAGCCAGCCTTTCGGTCATGCATTCGGCCAGAGCCGTACGGTAGTATACCGGGAAGGGTTCCTGGGTAAAAATTTGTATCCTACCGGTCCGGTCACGTTTACGAATGGCCTCGGCAGCTGTCAAAGCTGCAATTCCCCCGCCGGCAATTACATACGTATCCTCAGTGTCGTTGATAAACTCATCTTCCGGCTGCACCCGCACAAAATTTTCGCGGCTGACTCCACATGCCGGACACACATTTGGCGGTTCTTCTCCCTGAAAAACCTGTCCGCAGACCAGGCAGCGCCAGCTGGTTTTGGTCTTTGGCGTGAGAAAATCGATTAACCGGCGCCCAAAGTTCACGCCCCACTCAAAGGCTTGCTCCAGCTGAGCTCCCGAAGGATTAAAGTTGATTTTCAATCCAGGTACTACCTGCATTCTGAGCGCGCGCAATCTGGCTTCTATATTGGGCACCGCTTCGCCACTCCACCCGTAAGATCCGAAAGCGCCCGCCAGTTTGTTGCCGTGTACTACCGGAGATAGACTATAGAGCAACTGCCAGATGGGAGGCAGCGCATCTCCTACCAAAGTGGGCGAACCCACCAGAAGAGCATCGGCACCTGCAACCTCTTGTAGCACTTCTTCTACCGGAGTTTCCACCAGATCGTAGCTTTGGATGTCAAAATCACCCATCATGGATACACCTTCAATTATCGATTCCGCCATATTGCGGGTGTAGCCATAGGCTGAGACGTAAGGGACTACTATACGGGGCTTCTCACTGCGCTGTGGCGGCCGGGTCCATTCCCGGTAACGATTGATAAAGCTGTCCAGATTCGAACGCAGAATGGGGCCGTGCCCCGGGCAGATAACATCAATAGCCAACCCTTCAATCTTGTCCAAGGCCTGGGCCAGGTAAGGCTTAAACGGACCCAGAATCATCTTAAAATAGTATTCATAGGCATCGGAAAAGTCAGCCTCAATAAGATCATTAAATAACCGTTCGTCACTGTAATGAGATCCAAATGAATCACAACTGAATAGTACCCGGTCTTCTTCGCAATAGGTGTAAATGGAATCAGGCCAGTGCAAAAATGGCGCATCAATAAAATGCAGGGTCTTGTCCCCCAGAGAAATAACGTCCCCGTCTTTGACCGCCATCTTTCGAAAGTCACGATTGGCAATCTCGGCCAAAAACGTAAGCGCAATAGGACTTCCAACCACTGTCGCCCCCGGCGCTATTTTTAATAGCTCGGCAACTGAACCGGTATGGTCAGGTTCGGTATGATTAAGAATCAGGAAATCAATCTTGGATGGATCGATAATCTCTTTGATTCGCTCCAGGAATTCGGGAAAAAAGCGGTCCTTTACTGTTTCTAGAAGAGCAGTCTTTTGCGATCCTTTAACCAAATAAGAGTTATAGGTCGTTCCATATTCGGTGGTCATTACAATATCAAAAACCTTGAGGTCCGGGTTTAAGGCCCCAACCCACCAAATGCCATTCTTAACCGGTACTGCGTGCTTCATATTACGCCTCCTCTATTCCCCAAAATTATTGGAGCGGATGCCACCCTCGGTGTAACGCAAATAAACTTGTTAGGTGTGAAATTCCATTGACAGGGGGAGGGATCCGCTCCGAATTAGCTCACTTATCTGACCTAGCCGCTTTTGGCTTAGAAATACCGTTTTAACAGGCCGGCAAAGGCTGCCCCGTGTCGGGCCTCATCTTTACACATTTCGTGAACGGTGTCATGTATAGCGTCATAGTTTAGCTGCTTGGCTTTAGTTGCCAGATCCTTCTTGCCCTGGCAGGCACCATGTTCTGCTTCTACTCTCATCGTCAGGTTTTGCTTGGTATCCGCCTTGACGACCTCGCCAAGCAGTTCCGCGAATTTGGCCGCGTGTTCAGCCTCTTCCCAGGCAATCCTCTTATAGGCCTCGGCAATCTCGGGGAAGCCTTCCCGGTCAGCTTGCCTGCTCATCGCGAGATACATGCCAACCTCAGTGCACTCCCCAACAAAATTGGCCCTTAAGAGTTCCACAACTTCTGCATCTACCCCGGCACCGACACCGATCTTGTGTTCATCGGCCCAGGCCAGCCGGTCGGAGACGACAACCTCTGAAAACTTATCCCCGCTGGCACCACACTNNGGGACATTTTTCCGGTGGGGTAGGTCCTTCGTGAACGTAACCACATACTCCGCATACCCATTTCTTCATGATATAACCTCCTTAAAATTTATAATCTGACTTTTTATTGTAAAGCGCCTTTTTTTCGGCACTCGGGACACCATCCCTTAAAATAGATATGACTCTCATTGATTTCGAAATCATCAATACCATCTAGTCTCCAGGCGTCTGTGCCCAGCCGGATGTCAAAGATTTTGCCGCAACTGCTGCACCTAAAATGGCCATGTAAAGAGGTGTCTGCATCATAACGGGTCTCATTTTCATCAATGGTAATCATGATCACAATCCCCTTTTCCAAAAATAGTTGCAAGGTGTTGTATACGGTAGTCTTTGACAACGTTGGTATTGTCCTCACCAGTTCCTGATAAACCATATCAACGCTCGGGTGGTTCCGTTTTTCTATCAGGTATTGATAGATTTTTATCCGGTGGTGAGATGGCCTCACAATATGCATTCTTAATAGCTGCTCAATCTGCTTGGTCATGTCTGAACCCTCTTCATAACTGTAATCATTACAATTTTGTAATCGTTGTATTTGATGATAATTGTTTGATCATCCGTTGTCAAGGCATATGAGAATTTTTTTGTGAAATAAAATAAGGACCGGTCGTCAGCTTAGTCTACAACCGGTCCTGCTTCTATTTATGGGTTCGTGTCCAAAAACATGATGGAGGTTTGTAAATATAATTTTGCCGGGTATGATTTCGCGTAAAACCAGGTAATACGGGGCCATCGAAGATTACAAGCAGGCTGGGCAACCCCTTCTTTTCGCAAAGAGCACGGAACTAAACTATTTGCATTTTTCATTGTCTTCCCTACCGTGCTGTTATAAATATGAATCAATAAGCCTTATACCTTCTCTGGTCAGGATAGCCAAGTCGGGGAGACGACTGCTCTATCGCTCAAGGTCAGCGGGTTTCACCCAGATAAGCCTCCCTGACTGATTTATTTTCAATCAACTCGGCTCCGGTTCCGTCCAGCACAATAACCCCGGTCTCAAGGACATAGGCATAGTCCGCCAGTTCCAGGGCCGCCCGGGCATTTTGTTCGATCAGAAGAATGGTAACCCCCTGACGGTTAATCTCTTCAATGATCTCGAAAATGTTTTTTACCAGAAGTGGCGCCAGCCCCAACGAGGGTTCATCCATCATCAGCAGGCGGGGTCGTGACATCAGGGCTCTTCCTACCGCCAGCATCTGCTGCTCGCCCCCGGAGAGAGTGCCTGCGCTCTGTTTCAATCGCTCTTTCAGCCGGGGAAAGAGTTCAAAGACTCTGAGGAGGTCATCTTCCACCTCAGATTTCGTCTTGCGAGAATAAGCTCCCAGATAAAGATTCTCCAGAACCGTAAGATTGGAAAAAACCCGGCGGCCTTCCGGTACCAGGGTGATTCCCATCTTAATTATTTCATAAGTAGGCAGGCCTTTGATCGACTGATCCCCGAAATGGATATCGCCTTGCTGTGGCGTGACCAGGTTGCAGATGGATTTGAGGATGGTGCTTTTGCCCGCACCATTAGCGCCTATCAGAGAGATTATTTTACCCTCGGGTACGGTGAAGCTGATCCCTTTCAGGGCGTGGATGCCGCCGTAATAAACCTGTAGATTGTCGAGCTTAAGCACCGTTTTCCACCCCCAGATAAGCCTTTATTACTCGCGGATCATTCTGAATTTCGCGCGGACTGCCCTGGGCGATGGTCACGCCGTAATCAAGAACTATGATACGCTCGCAGACCCCCATAACTACACGCATGTCGTGTTCGATTAACAGAATGGTCAAATTGAAGTCTTGCCTTATTCTTTGAATGAACTCCATCAGCAACACGCCTTCGGCAGGATTCATCCCCGCTGCCGGCTCATCCAACAGCAGCAGGTTTGGTTTGGTTGCCAGGGCCCTCCCAATCTCCAGCCGCCGTTGCTGCCCGTAGGGAAGTGAAGTAGCCTTCTCATTCATGTATTGGCCCAGTCCCAGGATATGCAATAATTCTTCGGACTCCTCCCGCATGCGTTTTTCCTCGCGTTGGTAACGCGGCATGCGCAGTATGGCTCCCATCGGTGTAGAACCAAGACGCAGGTGGTGTCCCACCATCACGTTTTCCAGCGTGGTCAGATTGGGAAACAGCCTGATGTTCTGAAAAGTGCGGGCAATCCCGCGATAGGTTATCTGATCGGGCCTGAGCCCGGTTATTTCCTCTTTTTTAAAAAACAGCCTTCCTTTTGTGGGTCGATACACCCCGGTTATCATATTGAAAACGGTGGTCTTGCCCGCTCCGTTGGGACCAATCAGCCCTACAATCTCCCCCGGCGTAAGATTCAGGTGAAATCCTGAGACTGCGACCAGCCCTCCAAAGTGCATACTGAGTCCTTCTACGCGCAATAATTCGCTCATGACTCCACCTCTTTTCTCCAGCGTCTGAACCGTGAAAAGACCCATTCCCAGCTGAGTTCTCTTCGCCCCATCAAACCCTGCTGGTAAAAGATGATCACGACGATTAGCAGGAAGGAGAAGATAACCATCCGCATGCCCGAAATGCCCGGAATCACCAGGGCCCCCAGGCTGATTGGACTCTCCACAATCCTCAGCCACTCGCTTCCGACGGTTACAATTGCAGCGGCGATGACCGAACCGGTGATGCTACCCAGTCCACCCATTACCGCAATCAGCAATATATTGAAGGTCAACATAAAAGTGAACTGGGAGGGGTCCACGGTGCCCAGATGAGCAGCCAGGAGTGCGCCTCCGATCCCCGCCAGGAAAGCGCTCACGGTGAAGGACATGAGCTTGTGGTAGAAGAGTTTAACCCCCATAGCTTCGGCCGCCACTTCGTCATCAGTAATTGCTTTCAATGCCAGACCGTAACTGGAATTGACCAGGCGTTTCATCAGCAGGATCGTAATTATGGTCGTTCCCCAAATCCACCACAGGGAAGAAAAGGTAGGAATGGCTTTAAGGCCGAGCGCCCCATTGGTTATGGGTTTTATATTTACTATGACCACGCGGATCACTTCCGCGAAGCCCAGAGTGGCAATAGCCAGNNGCCAGATAGTCCCCTCGCAGCCGCAAAACCGGCATACCTATCAGCAATCCGAAGAGGGCGGCCATCAGACCTGCCATCAACATCGACGGCAGAAATGGCCATACAATATTTGCCAGGATAGGAACCTGCGGGACCATGAAAAAATTCATCTGTTTGACCGCCACCGGCATGGTCAGCAAAGCCGCGGTGTAAGCTCCCACCGCCATAAAACCTGCGTGCCCTAAACTGAATTGCCCGGTGAACCCGTTAATGAGGTTCATGGAAAGACCCAGAATAACGTTTATACCCACCAGGCGAAGGATGGTCAGACTGTAGCTATCCCAGGAACTCTGCGCCCAGTAAAGGAAAATAACCACAACCGCAATGGCTGCCAGGTCAAGCCATAATGTTTTCTTCATTGAATCACACCTTCTCTGCCACAGTCTCGCCCATTATTCCTGTTGGGCGTAAAAGCAGGATAAGGATAAGGATGATAAAGGCAAAAGCATCACGATAGCCCGATAATTCCGGAAAAAAGGCCACCAGCATGATCTCCAGTATACCCAGCGTGAATCCCCCGATGACGGCTCCGGTAACATTGCCTATGCCTCCAAGAACCGCCGCGATGAAACATTTGAGCCCCGGGAATATGCCCATAAGCGGGTTTATCTGAGGAAACTTCAACCCCCACATGATGCCGCCTACTGCCGCCAGTACCGAACCAACCACGAATGTAAGAGTTATAATGGTGTCCACATTAATGGCCATCAGCTTGGCAGTTTCAAAATCTTTGGCCAATGCGCGCATGGCCATACCGACCTTGGTGCGGTAAATCAGAATGACCAGGAGCAAGAGAAAGACCAAAGTAACAGCCGGGATAAAAAAGGTCAGACTTTGGATGGTAACACCACTGATATCGATGGCCTGGGTGAACAGCTCCGGGCGCGGGAAGCTCTTGGGACGACCACCGAATACCACCAACCCCAGATTCTCAAGAAAGAAAGAAACCCCGATCGCCGAAATCAACAGCGAAATCCGGGGCGAACTTCGTAGAGGCCGGTACGCTGATCTTTCGATCAAAGCTCCGCAGAGGGCGGTCAGAACTATAGCCGCTGCAAAAGCTAACCACCAGGGAAGAGTAAACACCATTATGCCGTAAAAGGCGATATAGGCCGCCACCATGAAAATATCCCCGTGAGCGAAGTTAATTAACCGCAGTATCCCATAAACCATGGTGTACCCGATAGCAATCAGTGCATATAGGCTCCCCAGCGAGATACCATTGGCCAGGTGCTGGAAGAATTCTGTAAATGACATCAATTGAAAATCCTGCCTTTCGTTAACTCCGCGATTAACTGAAACCTGAATTTCATAAATGCTTTATAAAGCCGGCATCCCTGCCCGGTCAAGATGGCCGGGAGGGATACCGCCCTATAGTGAGTCTTTTCAAATGGCCAGTAGGTTCGGGAACCGGCTACTGTCGACCATCAGCTGACAACCATTAGTCAGGCTGCACTGTGGTTAAGTATACAAATTGCCCGTTCTCTACCTTGAGGATTACAGCGCTCTTGTTGGCATCCCGGTTCTCGTCCATGGTGATGATACCGGTGGCTCCTTCAAAGTTTTTGGTTTGGGCCAGCGTGTCCCTGATCTGTATAGGATCGGCCGAATCAGCGCGCTGAATGGCATCAAGAATCACCAGATACGCATCGTAACCCAAGGCAGCAAAGGCGTTGGGCTCCTTATTGTACGCTTTTTTATACTCGTCGACAAACTTCCTGGAAGCTTCGGTAGCCGGAGCCTGAGCACTGTAATGGGTCGACAGGGCTACACCCTCTACAGCTTGTCCTCCTACCTCGATAAATTCAGGAGCTTCCAGGGTGTCGCCGCCCAGGAAAGGAGCGTTGATCCCTAGTTCGCGTGCCTGCTTAATTAAGAGAGCAACATCTCCGTAGTTGCCAGGAGCGAATACTACATCAGGATTGGCCTTCTTGACTGAAGCCAGCTGAGCAGTGAAATCCTGGCTGCCAGTCTGATATTCTAGTTTGGCCAGGATGGACTTGTCATTGCCAGTGAGTTTCTTGAAAGCCTGTTCAAAGTAGTTGGAGAGTCCAACTGAATAATCATCGGCAACATTGGTGATGATGCAAGCAGTCTTGGCCTGCTGGGTGTTAACCGCATACTTGGCCATAACTGTCCCCTGGAAGGGGTCGATGAAGCACACCCGGAAATAATACTCATTGCCCTGAGTAACCAGGGGATTGGTTGGTGAACATCCAACCGTTGGCATTTTGGCTTCCTTGATAGCTGGTCCTGCTGCCATAGACATTGCACTGCCGTAACTGCCAATAATAGCATTGACTTTATCTTTTTCGATCAAACGTTTAACTGCGTTGTTTGCTTCCGTCTTATCGCTTTTGTTGTCAACAATAACGATCTCTACTTTTTTGCCCAGGACTTCAGGGAACAACTGGTTGGCCAGCTTGATCCCTTCAACGGTCATCTGCCCGCCTGAGGCTTTTTCACCGGTCATGGGTTCAAACACGCCGATCTTGATTACATCAGTAGCAGTGTCTGGCCCCTCACTATTTTGGGAATTTCCGCAACCCCCGGTGAAGAGAGTCATCAGCAGTAAAGCAGCAACCAGAACGGCTATTGTCTTCCGCCTCATGGGTTTTCCCCCTTTTCGTGTTGATTTTTCACCTGTAATGTGGTTTTCTATCCTCCTTTCCCTGTAATTCCGCTGATGTCTTTGCTTAGATTCTACGAACATTTTTAATATTCCTGCCGGAAGGTGGAGTTTGCTTTAGACAATAGTTGACAACTGCCTGGCTGGATCAGAGTGCAACTCGTTATCCCGTTTGACAACCCCAAGCACCGAAAAAAGCACCCTTTCCGGGTGCTTTTCATTCAGCCATGCATGCGCTTTTGGCGTTACTACATTTTACTATCATCCTGCCTGGCAAGGTACTCTCTTATAATCATGCGCACCAATGCGCTGCGCGAGATCTGGTTGTCTTTTGCCAGTTTCTTGATCTGATCGACCTAGTTCTTTGGCAGATACCAGTCGATGCGCGCAATTAAACTAATCCAGGAAAAGCGGGTTTTTCGACAACATGTCCGACCATCGGATGCAGGTGGCCGAGGTGCGTGCAAAACGGTTTACCGGGTTGCCTAGACGGAGGACAAATCAATGGTTTATGCAAAAAGATCAATCTGCTGCATAATGCCCGGCAACCCATTTTCCCGGAGAAAAATACCCGTGCGTTGAACCTGGCCGTGGGCTTGATTGGATGCATCTTTAAGAGAAAAAGGGGTGGCTTCGCTGCCTAAATAGATGGCACCAACTCCGGCTACCCCCAGAGCCAGGAGATGTTCCTCGCCCGCTTCGTTGCGCGTCCAGATGCGAAGGCGATCAAAGATGGGATCGTTCTCGTCAATCCAATGATTACCGTCGAGATCATACTGAGCAAGTTCATTTAATCCATTTCCGGTTGAAGGGCCGAATAGTTCACCTCCATCATTGATGCGACCGTCTTCATTAAGATCCAGGGCCAACAAACCACTGCCCTCATTAACAAATGAGATATTCTCAGTTTTACCGTCTTGATCAAGGTCAAATTCAAACTTCCAGGGGGTTAACGAAGTCGCCGGTGTGTTCAGGTTTATGACCAGGGGATCAATTGGGCGCAAGGCGTCCCCTGCTCGCAGATGGAATTCCTGTCGTGAAACAAAACTGCGCTGCATTTGCATGTTTACAGAGAAATGTATCTCCCGCCCATCTGACGTTTTAACCGTACCAGATGATGCAAACTGCACTGACTCACTTTCGAAATGACTTTCTACATAATCATACTCCATCCCCCAGCCAGCTTGTTGTGCCACCGCCGGTCCAACTCTGACCGCTCGTAATGCTTCTAACTGTCTCTTGCCCTCTTCATCAATCACATCTAGAACTTTAAAACGAACCCTTTTCCCGGTTAGTTTCTCAAGCATCTGCTGAATGATTCTCAGCTTGGCTTCCTCTTTGGGCGGTATTTTCCATTCCTTCATTTTCATCTGGCTGGCCTGGGCCTCTTGACTCAACTCCAGGGTGTCAGCTATTGATGTTTTTGTAATTTGATTGGGAGAATCTGTAACTGCCCCGATATTTTGGGGTTGACTGCCTATCCAGGCAAGGAGACGTTCTTCTGTGCGGGAATTCTCCTGATACTGATACCTTGAACTGGTCTCAACACTGAACTGTTCGATAATCATACCTATCCCTCCTTGGAATACCGGTCACGGTATTATCCGACACCGGACGTACATCCATGTACTCTATCTTTGTTATCGGATATTTTTGATAGGTTCTAAATAATTGTTTCCTTCCGAGGAAAAGTTTTTTGATAAATACAGATTTCATTCTATCAATCA
>DCTH01000097.1 GCA_002329495.1 Syntrophothermus sp. UBA1445
TAGCTTAGTTTATTAAGGGAGGTGGAGGTATGAAACAGTTATTAATCCTTAGTGGCAAGGGTGGCACCGGCAAAACAACTATTGTCGGTGCGTTTATAAAACTGGCTAATGCCAAGGCTTATGCGGATTGTGATGTTGATGCCCCGAATCTTCACCTGGTTATGAATTGGGCATCTGATCCCCAACGCACCGATTATTACGGTCTGCCAAAAGCCGAAATCGATCAGGATTTGTGCCTGCAGTGTGATCTGTGCCGGCAGTACTGCCGTTTTGATGTCATTCATGTGGATGCGGAAAGCCGGTATGCGGTTAGTCAATATGACTGCGAAGACTGCGGTGTTTGTGAGGCGGTATGCCCGGTGGAAGCCGTGTCCCTTCAACCCGCCATAGCCGGAGAGCTTATGCTCTATGCAGGTGATACGGTGTTTTCTACTGCTCAATTAAAAATGGGAAGCGGCAATTCGGGAATGCTGGTGACCGAGGTCAAGAAACAGATGAGATCGGTGGATGTCGGTGCTGAACTGGCGATCATAGATGGATCGCCAGGAATCGGCTGTCCGGTCATTGCATCTTTGAGTGGCGTTGATATGGTTCTGATTGTTGCCGAGCCTTCGATTTNNGATACCAATATTGAGATTACCGAAAAGATCGAAGCATTATGCACAAGGCTTGACCTGCCTTATGCGGGGAGAATACCATACGATCACCAGGCGGTAAGAGCTATTAATAATGGATTAAGCATAGTTGATATTGATTGTCCGGCAGGACGGGCAACTGAAGAGGTCTTCCGGAAAACCATAAAAATACTAAATGCGTGAGGAGTAAGAGAATGAGCGAGAATACTAATTCGAACCAAAATCAGGGCCCTGGTGCCCAAGGGAAACCGGATTTTGCAGCTAGTCCGCACGAGCTTAGCCACATCAAAAAAGTAATCGGCGTAATGAGTGGCAAAGGTGGGGTTGGTAAATCACTGGTCACCTCGATGCTGGCGGTGNNGAGCCGAAGGGGCTATAAGACAGCGATTCTCGATGCTGATGTAACCGGGCCATCCATACCAAAGGCCTTTGGTATCAGGGAGAAGGCTACAGGTAGTAAGGATGGATTATTACCGGTCACCAGCAAGACCGGGATTAAAATCATGTCGATCAACCTGTTGCTTGATAACGACACTGACCCGGTTGTCTGGAGAGGTCCGCTGTTGGCGGGGACGGTTAAGCAGTTCTGGACCGACGTAATCTGGGGTGAGGTCGACTTCATGTTCATCGATATGCCTCCCGGAACCGGGGATGTACCGCTTACAGTTTTCCAGTCCTTGGCCCTGGATGGGATCATTATTGTAACCTCGCCGCAGGAACTGGTGTCCATGATAGTATCCAAGGCAGTGAAGATGGCTGAGATGATGGGCATACCGATTATCGGTTTAGTTGAAAATATGGCTTATGTTAAATGTCCGGATTGCGGCAAGGAACACAACGTATTTGGTGAGAGCCACATTGCGGAAATAGCCCAAAAGTATAACCTTGAAGTACTTGCCAGGTTGCCGATTGACCCGAATATTGCGATTGCCTGTGACCAGGGTTTGATTGAGCATTTTGATGGTGATTGGCCGAACAGAATGGTGGAAAAACTTGAAGAAGGAAATGTGCCGACAGCAACAGAAAACGACAGAGAGGATGGATTAGTAATGGGGAATGAATTAAAGATAGCAGTGGCCAGCGAGGGTGGAATGGTTACTCAGCATTTTGGTCACTGTGAATGCTTCGAAATCTTTAATGCCGAGAACGGCCAGATTGTAAAGAGTCAATCGGTTCCCAACCCGGGCCATAGACCGGGTTTCCTGCCCAATTTCCTTAACGATCTGGGGGTGAAGGTGATCATTTCCGGAGGAATGGGTGCCGGTGCTATAGAAATCTTTAACGAAAAAAATATTGAAGTGATCACCGGGGCGCAGGGACAGGCCAGGGCGGCTGCTGAGCTTTACTTGAAAGGCATGCTGAAATCGACCGGCGCAGTATGCCACGATCACCAGCATCACGGTGAATGCGGTCATTAAGGAGTTGTAATGGTGAGTAAAGGCACAATCTATGCGATTTCGATAAGTCCAGAAAGAGGACAGCTCAAAAGAGAGGTGTCTGAGGCTAATGTTATCGAAAACTATGGGATCGAAAATGATGGCCACGCTGGGGACTGGGGCCGTCAGGTAACCTGTTTAAGCTGGGACAGCGTCCAACAAACCAACCAGCGCTACAGCTTTAATGTCGGCCCTGGTGGTTTTGCCGAGAATATACTGATTGAGGGCATGGACCTTTCCGAGTTAACGGCTGGTAGCAGGATCAGGCTGGGTCAGGATGTCGTCCTGGAGGTAACACAGGTTGGCAAAGAGGACCACCCGAGTATAGTGACCAAAACCCTGGGAGTAAGCCTCCTGCCAAGCGAAGGACTGTTTTGCAGGGTTCTCAAAGGTGGGAGAATAACGAAAGGGGATCCCGTCGAAACGGTGTAACCGCAATTAACACCAGTGGTTACTGTAAACAGGTAAACATCGATTTTTACCGACCGGTGCTTTGGCACATTGATAATAATGTGCCTGATTGGAAGACGAG
>DCTH01000003.1:0-3048 GCA_002329495.1 Syntrophothermus sp. UBA1445
GTCTCTTATAAGCTTATACGAATTACCAGCAAAACTATCTCAGAAGATTAGAATTATCAAGGAAAATTTTTTTAAGACATGGTGTGCACAAAAATCGGCATGATGAAGTTTGAGGCCAAAACCCCGGTTGCCGGTGAAACGTTTCCGCAAAATTATTTCATGTTAAGATTTGGTCGCAGCTGTTGGAAAAGGATCTCTGCCAGACCGGTGCTGCGCGATAACGCCATCGATTTCGCATACTCATCGTCGAGCATGGATTGAAAGACATCCTGCCCGAAGCTCTCTTCCAGGAGACCACCCTGGGGAATGGTCTTCCGCATTGATTTGAGTAACTCACCCAGGAATATGGCCTCGAAATCACGGCAGGCCTGCATAAGCCGTGTTTCATTATCAGCCTGGGCCGACTTTCCCTTGCCGTCGACGACCTTTTCGGCCGGGGTGTTGAGTTGACGGGGAATGGGGGGATTAACCAGGTTAAGTGCAATATCAGATACTCTCATTTGGCAGTCCGTCCTTTAATCAAAACAAATTAACCGGGACAGGCAGGTATTTAACCTACCTGTCGGGGCCAGTATCATTCAGAGGTGGTGTCGTTATCGCTTCAGATTAGCGGCCATGCCCAGCATTTCATCGGCCGATTGAATTGACTTGGAATTAAATTCGTATGCCCGCTGGGCGGTAATCAGGTTCACCATCTCTTCCACGATCTGAACATTACTCATTTCCAGATAACTTCCGTGTAAGCTCACGGAACTGTCACCTTCAGGATCCCAGTCTTCCGGCTCGCCAGATAATTCAGTAGCCCGATACAAGCTTTTGCCCAGTAATTCCAGCCCGTTGGGGTTGATGAATCGAGCTAATTCCAGTCTGCCGGCCTCGATTACGTCATCGCTACCCGGGGTTTTATAAGTTATGGTACCGTCGGATCCAACCGAGAAGTCACGGGCACCTGGTTCAATAGTATCCGGACCTAATACGAAATAGCCGTCACTGTTTACCAGGTTTCCTTCTGCGTCAACCAGAAAAGCACCGTTTCTGGTGTAGAGCGGTTCATCATAACCAGGGACTTCAACCTTGAAAAAGGCATCACCACTGATGGCGACATCAAGGGGGTTCCCGGTAGCAGAGAGGTTACCCTGGGTAAACAGGGTCTGAATTGCCGCAGGCCTTGTACCCAGCCCGATCTGGAGGCCAACGGGTTGCTGGATTTCTTCTGAAGCCACCGGTTTTTGAATGGTCTGGTAAAGCAGGTCCTGGAAATTGACACGAGATTTCTTAAAGCCAACGGTGTTAACGTTGGACACGTTGTGGGCAATGGCGTCAATGTTTAACTGTTGCCCGTACATGCCCGTGCTGGACGTGTAGAGAGCTCTGAACATGATGAATCCTCCTCTTGTTGCCGACGTCTCAATCAGTCAACGTCAACGGGGCCTCTCAAGAAGAGTCCAGCCCCAATTTGCATATCTCTTATCTCTTATCGAGAAAACTACCTAAAACTTTAGCATTTTAAGAAATTCTCTGCTGAAGGGATGTAAATGATGTTTCGCTTTGCGTCAACCGACCTCTTGCCGCCGACGGGAAAACAGAAGGAGTGGTTGCTTACTAACGGCCTCGGTGGTTTTGCGGCGTCAACCATATCAGGTATTAATACCAGGCGTTATCATGGTTTGCTTATTGCGTCTCTTAAGCCACCGGTTGATCGTTGGCTCATGCTGGCCAAACTTGAGGAAGAGGTTATCATCGATGGCCAGGGATATAAGCTGTTTTCATCCGAAACCCTGGGGGGATTTTCAGGAAACGGTTTTAACCATCTGCTGGAATTCAAGCGCTTTCCCTTNNACGAAGACTGTATCCTGGAAAAGGAGATCATGCTGGTGTACGGGCAGAACACAGTTTTGGTGAAGTACCGTCTCACCAACGAGAATCAGCGACAGGTTCGGCTGAATATCTTTCCTTTGGTAACCTCGCGGGATTACCACTGGACGACCCGCCGGAACGAGTGGTCATTCAAGATTTCTCAGGATGAGAGTGTAAATGTTGCGATAGAGCCGTATTCTGGTGCACCGCTGTTATATATTGGCAGTGACCAGGCCCGGTATGAAAAGACTGGATTCTGGTATCTGGACATCTTCTATGAGAGTGAAGCAGCTCGGGGTCTGGATGCGGTTGAGGATTTATACTGTCCTATCTGTTTTATGATTGAGGGGAATTCGAGCCGGGAGTTCTGGATATGGGCCAGTACTGAGCAGATGGAAATCAGCACTTCCCAGGCGGAGGAATACCGGGAACGAGAGGTATCTCGGGGGCGGGGGTTAGTTTTGCACCTCCCCGAGGATCATGGAGAGTTAGAACTTCTCAGCCTGGCTGCAGATTCTTTCCTGGTAAAACGCTCTGAGTTAGAAAGTCTTACGGTAATAGCTGGTTACCCATGGTTTGCCGACTGGGGTCGGGATGCAATGATCTCGTTGCCGGGATTGACACTGCCAATTGGTCGATTCGAGGATTTCCGTCAGGTTATCAGGACCTTTCTGGCTTTCGAAAAGAATGGACTGTTACCAAACCTGTTCCCCGATAATCAGGGGCCACCGGCATACAATACCGCTGATGCTTCCTTGTGGGCTTTCTGGTGTCTGTATAAGTATTTTCAGTATACGGGAGATCTTGGTTTCCTCAAGGAGCAGTATCCGGTTTTGTTGCGTATCCTGGATAGTCATATTAAAGGCACCATCAACGGTATAAGAATGACCGCTGAGGGTTTGATAACTCAGGGAGAACATCTAAAGGCCCTGACCTGGATGGATGCAGTGGTTGACGGAATCCCTGTTACCCCGCGAACCGGGTATGCGTNNCGGGGCAAGCCGGTGGAAATAAATGCTCTGTGGTGTTTTGCCCTGTACTTTACGAGTTATTTGGCATCCTGTCTGGGCGACAGCGCACGAAGTGAGCATTTTAGGGATATATTCCGGAGATCCCGGAATAGTTTTCAAAAGGAGTTCTGGTTTCCAGATGGCGGTTACCTGTATGATCTGATCGGCGACGATTTGCGGG
>DCTH01000003.1:3062-5677 GCA_002329495.1 Syntrophothermus sp. UBA1445
TGCCGATCAGGAACGAAAGGTGCTGAGGACAGTCTGGAGACACCTGTATACAGGTTATGGGCTAAGGACGCTATCACCAATCAGCGGGCAATACCGGGGACGGTGCACAGGCAACCAGTACGAGCGGGATAGTGCGTACCATCAGGGCACGGTATGGGTCTGGCCCTGGGGACACTTTATTACTGCGCTTAATCGGATTTACAGTGATTACCCGGAGATCAACGGGCTGATTCGCCGCCTGGTATCTCCGCTTATCGCTCATCTGAATGAGGGATGTATAGGTACGGTTTCGGAAATCTTTGATGGTGATCCCCCGCATACCCCGCGAGGTTGTTTTGCCCAGGCGTGGTCGGTGGCTGAGCTGCTGAGGGTCATATACGAGGAAATTGAGAGGCGGGCACCGGTCAGAGAATTGGTGGAATGGTGAAAAAATAACATTGCTTGGCCTTCAATAAAAGGGTAAAATTATGGGCAAGTCGTAAGAGGGATCTGATTATCAGATGATTTTAGTGTCCGATGCGGTCAGGTAATACTGATCATTAACATCACACCTGCCGGGAGGGATACATCATGTTTGGTTTTTTAGGTAATATTGGACCGTGGGAACTGGTACTGGTCCTGGTTATTGCCCTGATAATTTTTGGGCCTGGTAAACTGCCCGAAGTGGCCAAGTCAGTCGGAAAAGGTATTAACGAGTTTAAAAGGGCATCAAATGAGGTTAAACAGCAGGTTCAGGAAGCTGTGAGCCTGGATGATGACGAGAAAAAAGCCTGAGGGAACACAGGGGTACTGAATAAAATAGTCTTGTAACTCTTATCCAGAGCGGCGGAGGGACTGGCCCGATGAAGCCCGACAACCAGCATTCTCATTCGAATGTAATGGTGTCAATTCCTGCAGTACATTGTACTGATAGATGAGAGAGGATCTGGCATCTATACTTGCNNCTGGCCCGATGAAGCCCGGCAACCCCCGATGTGGGAAGGTGCCAATTCCTGCAGGACATTGTCTTGACAGATGAGAGGAGGATATCCAGGTGACTAAGGCCTCTTCTGCAGAGGTCATTTTTAATTCTTGAGGAAAGAGAAGGAGTGAGGCCATGAGCATTGATCTGCGTTCGGAACTTCAGAAAAGAATCCTGGTTTTGGATGGAGCTATGGGAACCATGCTTCAGCAGCAGGGATTGGGACGCGGTGAATGCCCCGAGATTTTCAACCTGACCCACCCCCAGATTCTCGAAGACATTCACTCCGCTTATGTTGAGGCGGGCTCAGATATTATTCAGACCAATACGTTTGGTGCCAACCGCTTCAAACTCAGTGAGTATGGATTGGGAGACAAGGTGGAAGAGATCAATACCCGGGCGGTGGAGATAGCCAGGCGTGCTGCCGGGGGGAGGGCTCTGGTGGCTCTCTCGGCAGGTCCGTCCGGGAAGCTTTTCAGACCGTTAGGCGAGGTTGAGTTTGACGATCTTTTTGAGGCCTTCTCCATTCAATTCCAGGCCGCGGAAAAGGCCGGGGCCGATCTGATATCGATTGAGACCATGACCGACATTGCTGAATTGAGGGCAGCGGTCATTGCAGCATTGAACAGCACCCGTCTTCCGGTACTGGCTCACCTTACCTTTGAGCCTGATGGCCGGACTTTAATGGGTACTGACCCTGTTACTGCAGTCTTAACCTTGGAGGCATTAGGGATAACTGCAATAGGGGCCAATTGCTCGGGTGGCGCGGCTCAACTGCTGCCAATAATTGAGCAGATGGCCAGGACGACCAGTCTGTTTATTTCTGTAGAGCCCAATGCCGGATTGCCGACCCTGGTTGGCGAGGAGACAGTTTTCCCTGAGACTCCGGAGGAGATGGCCGGACATGCGGTGGCCTTAAGAGAAGCCGGAGCTAACATAATAGGAGGGTGCTGTGGTACCACTCCAGAGCATATAAAAGCTATGGCTGGGGCTGTGCGCGGATTATCGCCGATAATCAGAAAGACGTCACCGGCCTGGGCATTCTGTTCCCGTACCCGGCATGTGGTGATGGGTGATAATACTTATCCGTCCTTTATCGGGGAAAGGATCAACCCTACCGCCCGTAAAAAGCTGGCCCAGGATATAAAAGACGGACATATGGAAGTAGTGGTGGAAGAAGCCCGAAAACAGGCGGAGGCCGGGGCACCTATCCTGGATGTAAACATGGGAGTTCCCGGTATTGATGAACCTACGGCCATGGCCAAGGCGGTCCGCGAGATTCAAACGGCGATTGACATTCCGATTGTTATCGACTCTACTAACCCGGAAGCTATCGAGGCGGCGTTAAAAACGTTTGTCGGTCGGCCGCTCATAAATTCCACTACTGGTGAGGAAAAAAGCCTGAGCCGGATTCTGCCTTTGGCCAAAAAATATGGGGCTGCGGTACTGGGATTGTGTCTGGATGAAAATGGTATACCNNCCCGCCACTGCCGAAGGCAGGTTGGCCATTGCTGAGAAGATCTATAACCGGGCCCGGGAATACGGCTTAAGAGACCAGGACGTATTCATCGACTGTCTGGTTAAAACCGCCAGTGCCGAACAGGATCAGGTGATGGAGACGTTGGTTGCGCTCAAGGCGGTTAAATCCCGGCTG
>DCTH01000003.1:5708-16099 GCA_002329495.1 Syntrophothermus sp. UBA1445
TGCCCATCATGAACCCTTTTGAGGAACGGATGCAGGATGTTATTCGGGCGTCGGCGGTACTGATGAACCGTGACAACTACGCATCAAGTTACATCGAGCACTACAAGAATCAGACAACGCCCGAGAAAAGGCTGCCACCGGTGATGACTGCCAGAGATCCGGCCCCACCGGCTTNNGATCCGGTTAAACAGGCAATTGTCAAAGGACAAAAAGGGCAGGTTCTTGATTTAATCAAACAGGCACTGGAAGACGGGCAAAAGCCGATGGATATCATTAACAAACACCTTATCCCGGGAATTGAGGAAGTAGGTGATCTTTATGATCGCAAGGTATACTTCCTGCCCCAACTGATGCTGTCGGCAGAGACTATGAAGGAGGGATTCAATTACCTGAAACCATTGTTGATGCAGGAGACCCAGGTAGAACGGGGCACGGTAGTATTAGCTACGGTGGAAGGTGACATACACGACATAGGTAAAAATATCGTCGGCATAATGTTAGAGAACTATGGTTACCGGGTAGTTGATCTGGGCAAGGATGTCCCGGCGGCAAAGATAATCGCGCGGGCCATCGAAGAAAACGCAGATATCATTGGATTAAGTGCATTGATGACCACAACCATGTCACGAATGCGGGAGGTCATTGATCTGGTAAAGAGTCGTGGGCTTAAGGCCAAAGTTGTAGTGGGGGGTGCAGTTTTAACCCGGGATTATGCTGAGAAGATTGGGGCCGACGGTTATTCGCCCGATGCCCGTGCAGCCGTGGTAACCATCAATGAGCTTATCAAAGCCTAGCATTGGCAACATTAAATTCCATTAAGCAAGCCGCTAAGAGACCAATTAGTCTGACATAGAACCCAGAAAGGGGGATTTTGTAAAGGATGGGAGTTAAAAAGACTTACGAAGAAATCAACGAAAAGATCAGGAAAGGACAAGCGGTAGTAGTAACCGCAGAAGAGGTTATTGGCATTGTTGAGGAGAAGGGCATAGAGAGAGCAGCTCAGGAGATTGATGTCGTCACGACCGGTACCTTCGGACCCATGTGTTCTTCTGGAGCATTCTTGAACTTTGGCCATTCCAACCCCCGTATGAGAATACAAAAGGCCTGGCTGAACGGGGTTGAGGTCTATTCCGGTATCGCTGCGGTCGATGCTTACCTGGGAGCAACACAACTGCCGGAGAATGATCCCGAGAATAAGGTTTTCCCCGGCCGTTTCAGCTATGGCGGAGGACATGTGATTCATGACCTCCTGGCGGGCAAAGAGATCAGACTGGAAGCGATAAGCTACGGTACTGACTGTTATCCGCGCAAGAAGATCGATACCCTTATTACTCTAAAGGATATAAACGAAGCCATTTTGTTTAATCCACGGAATGCCTATCAGAATTACAACTGTGCAGTGAACGTAAGTGACCGTACGATTTATACCTACATGGGAATTCTTAAGCCCCGGATGGGCAATGCCAGTTATTCCACCTCCGGGCAACTGAGTCCTCTGTTAAATGACCCATACTACCGGACAATTGGAGTTGGCACCAGGATTTTCCTGGGAGGTGGCATCGGGTATGTGGCCTGGCATGGTACCCAACACCACCCCAATGTGGAGAGGAATGAACATGGAGTTCCTACCGGAGGTGC
The DNA here is from genome assembly GCA_002329495.1 of Syntrophothermus sp. UBA1445. GTDB lineage: Bacteria > Bacillota > Syntrophomonadia > Syntrophomonadales > DTU052 > DTU052. Next base: position 7,347 of record DCTH01000003.1, read on the forward strand.
GGGGACCCTGGCAGTCATGGGAGATCTTAAGCAGATGAAACCGGAATGGCTGGTAGGAGCCAGTTTGCTGGGGTATGGTGCCAGCCTTATCGTGGGTATTGGCATACCGATCCCCATCCTGGATGAAGAGATCATGAAGTTTGTGGCCATTAAGGATGAGGACATAGTCTGTCCCATCGTGGACTACAGTGAGGGTTATCCTTACCGTAAACCCGGTAACCTGGGGCTGGTAAACTACAAGGATCTGAAGAGCGGACAGATTGTGATAGAGGGCAAAAAGGTTACGACTACTCCACTATCCAGCTATCCGAAAGCCCGTCAGATAGCTGGAATGCTGAAAGATTGGATCAGCAAGGGACAATTTGAATTGACCATTCCCGTGGCGAAGCTTCCCTCAGCGGATGATCCCATCGAGGTCAACTCCCTGCTCGAACGTGACGTTAACGGGCGCAATGGCAGGAGGTGGTAGGAATGTATAAAAGCCGTGTGGTGTGCTTTTTCTCAGAAGCCCAATCTGAACAGCCTATTATTTATCGCTTGGTAAAGGACTTTGATCTGGTTATCAACATTCTGAAAGCTGACATCAATCCACGCAAGGAAGGTTACCTGGTTGTTGAACTTTCCGGGGAACGGGAACACTATGAATCGGGCATCAGATTTTTAAAGGATATTGGAGTAAGAGTGGAACCCCTCAGTCAAACCGTGGTCTGGCAGGAAGAGATCTGCGTTCAGTGTGGGGCCTGTGCTTCATTCTGTCCCACGGGGGCATTGGCCATTGAACGTTTAAGTATGGAGGTCAGTTTCGATAATTCCAAGTGTGTCGTTTGCGGCATGTGCCTGGACTGCTGTCCGACCCGGGCCATGACAGTATTCTTTAATATTGCCGCTCCCTTATGACCGATATGAATAAGGATTTTGTCCATCGTACGTACCGAGGGTCTCACCAGGGTGAGGATCTGGTTTATTTCCAGGTAAAGGTTAAGCAAACCGATCTTTCCATCGGAGTTACGAGGGAATCGTTTACTCCCGATATGGCAAGACAGATTGAAGAGCGGGTGAACAGATGGCGCGCCGGTCTGGAAACATACATCGATTCGCACCCGGAGTTTTTATCCTCACTGGAACCGGTAAGCCTTAAACCAGGAGCACCGGAAATAGCCAGGCGGATGTCACGGGCATCAAGGCTGGCCGGGGTAGGACCCATGGCGGCGGTGGCCGGAGCCTTTGCGGAAGCGGTAGGTGAGTTGCTGACCGATTGCCCCGACGTGATCGTGGAGAATGGCGGGGACTTGTATATAAAAACCAGCCGGGAGAGGCTGGTAGGGGTAATAGCCGGTCTCTCTCCTTTCAGCAATCGCGTAGCTGTCCGGGTACTGCCGGAGGAATCTCCATTAGGAATATGTACCTCCTCAGGTACGGTGGGTCCATCAATAAGTCTCGGGCGGGCTGATGCTGCCATGGTAAAAGCTATTAATGCCCCTTTGGCGGACGCGGTGGCAACGGGTGCGGGTAACCGGGTATTAGGGAAGGATCGGCTGATGGCAGCTGTGAACTATGCGCAGAGCATCGCTGGAGTTACAGGAATTCTGGTAATTAAGGATGACCAGTTGGCTGCCTGGGGAAGTATTGAACTGGTCAAGCTATGATGGTAAAAAGGGGGATACACGGTGGAAACGGCGGTAATTGCGGACAGATTAGTCCAATGGATTAAAGATAAAACTACCCAGGCTGGTTGTAAAGGGGTGGCCCTGGGGATCAGTGGTGGTATAGATTCGGCGGTGGTGGCTGGATTGGCGGTGCGGGCCTTCCCCCATTCCACTCTGGGGATAATTATGCCCTGTAACAGCCTGTCCCAAGATATCGAACACGGTCATTTAGTAGCCAGCAAGTACAATTTTGAATTAAAGGTTATTGACCTGCTTCCGGTTTATCAAAACTTGTTAGGAATCCTACAAGGAACGGAAAGTGAAGAAAAAAGTATGGCTGCGGCCAATATCAAACCTCGTTTGCGGATGATAACCCTCTACTATTACGCCCAGCAAAAGAGTTACCTGGTATTAGGAACCAGCAACCGGACGGAACTAACGATAGGCTATTTTACCAAACATGGTGATGGAGGATCCGATCTCCTCCCCCTTGGAGGACTGGTTAAATGGCAGGTCAGAGAGCTGGCCAGGTATCTGGAAGTACCCGAGGTTATCATCAACAAGCCTCCCTCAGCCGGGCTCTGGGAGGGACAGACAGACGAAGGAGAAATCGGACTGTCGTATGAGGAACTCGACAGATTTATATTATCCGGACAAGGGAGCGACCAGGTCAAAGACAAGGTGGAAAACCTTTACCGGGCCAGCCAGCATAAGCGCCAATTCCCGCCCATTGGAGTATTCCAGTAATAAATGAGAGAATGGCCGCTGCTTGTACGGTTGAACCGGTTTTTTTCTATGTGTTAAAATGTTGTCAATTCGGAGCAAAGGGGAGAAAACATGGCAGGACATTCCAAATGGGCTAACATAAAGCACAAAAAAGCTAGAACCGATGAGAAACGCGGCAAAGCCTTCACCAAGCTTGGCAAGGAAATGATCATAGCCGCCCGGGAGGGGGGCGGAGATCCTGATGGTAACCCCCGTTTGAAGCTGCTGATTCAAAAGGCCAAAGCCATGAATATGCCTAACGACAACATCAATCGAGCCATTCAAAGAGGCACCGGTGAAATAGAAGGGGAGGCCCTGGAAGAGATCAATTATGAAGGATATGGTCCTGCCGGAGTAGCCCTGATGCTCAATATTACCACTGACAACCGGAACCGCACGGCGGCCGACATCCGTCACCTTTTCTCCAAATACGGCGGTAACCTGGGAGAAACGGGTTGTGTGGGCTGGATGTTCAAACGCCGGGGACTACTCGAGATCAGTAAAGAGGATTTGGCTATTGATGTGGATGAATTGGAGTTAATGGCCATCGAAGCAGGCGCTGAAGACATCAGGGGGAGCGACGACAGCCTGGAGATCATTACCGAACCTGAAACCTTTGAGTCGGTTAAGAGTTCGTTGGAAGAGGCATTTAAAATCGAGTGGGCCTTTGCGGATATTACTATGATTCCTGAAAATACTGTTGAAGTGCTGGATCTTGATACCGCTCGGAAAATAATTAAGCTGGTTGACGTCCTGGAAGATCACGATGATGTGCAGGATGTATACGCCAACTTCAACATTCCCGATGAAATACTGGGAAAGATATAGCAAAAGACAATTATGACAATTATATGGAAATAAAAGAGGCCCCCTGATCAGGGGGCTTTTCACATTTTAAGGTAATGTTTAATGTTCATGTCAATCAATCTTCAATGATCAATCGTTTGCCGGTATCAGTGGGAGTTACCTTGGGCAGGACCAGCTTCAGGACGCCATTTTTAAAGGATGCCGCAGCATGATCGGGGTTTATCTCTGCGGGCAGGGATACGGTGCGTGAAATGCTGCCATAGTAACTTTCGGATCGATACTGCTTCTCATCCTGGAATTCCTGTTCCTGCTTTCTTTCCGCTTTGACCCTGACTTCCTGCGGAAAAACCCGGACGTCGACATCTTTGCTCTCAATTCCCGGCAGTTCAGCGTTTACTAATACCGTATCATCCCTCTCGATAATCTCCACTCGCGGAGATCCTGCCCGCAAGGATTCCAACCCGGGAACACCCCGTGAGAACTCGCCAAACCAGCGGTCAATTTCATTGTGCAGGTTGTCCAAACCGTTAAACCATGGTGCCAGCGGATGTTCATCCTGGTGGGTTGACGGAACCCGTCGTTTCATATAAACACCTCCTCTTTCCGATAGTTTAAACACTCTGCCCAATTATATGAAACCAAGTGACCAGGGGTAACCTCATGATGGAGACTGATTGCAGGTGCAGTTTCGTCGGCGGGCAATTTGGCAATAATTGTGGGGAGGTGATTTAGTTGAACAAGATAACCAGAGGTATGGTGATTGTCCTGGTGGTAGGTGTGAGCTTTGCGCTGGGGCTGTTGGCTTCAAATTACCATGATCGGGTTGAAGCTTTTTTCAGCCCGCCGATTATGAAGGTCAGCAGTCAAGAGGTTACCCGGGTTACCGCTCAGACCCCCATCATCATGGAAAAGGCCTATTCCCGGTGCCGGCACATGATAACCTCCGGGTATGAAGAGCCGTATGAATTGATAGGTAAAAGCACGGCCGAGATCCAGCAAGTATTCACATATAAGGACGGCTTTATGGTCTGGTTTACTGAGGATGGTTCCCTGGTGATCCATCAACGGATCGAGGATTGGTGCCCGGATGACCAGGGGTGGGTACACCTGGGACTTTTTAAGGGGCAGGTAGCTGTTTTTAAAGGACCCAGTGGCTTCGATGAGGAATTACTGCGCGTCACGGGAATTAAGGCTGAACTCCTGCCCGAAACCTTGCGTCAGGATTTGGAGGCCGGTATACTCGAGTACAGTGACGAGAATGAAGCCAACTTTGTATTGGAGAACCTGGATGAATATGATTAAGATGGCCTGGGATACCTGATCAGATGCTGTAGGCGGTCGGCTCCGGGCAGGATGTTGCTGCAATGCGGAGAATCTTGTATAAGTATTATTTTACCGGCTTAAGTTCGGAGATCGGGTAAGTGATATTAGAAAAAGTGACTCCGAGAGTCACCATTGAGTTGGGGAGACAAATAAATGTTGGTTTTGGGGATAGACCCAGGTACGGCTCTGATCGGATTCGGATTGGTATCCAAGGAGGGCGGAAAGTTAACTGCTGTTGAGCATGGGGTAATTCGAACTCCGGCCGGTATGGAGCTGGCTTTGAGACTGGTTCAGATAAGTGAAAGTGTGAAGGAACTGCTGCAACGATACCAGCCGGATGCGGTCGCGGTGGAGGAACTTTTCTTTCACCGTAATGTAAAAACCTTTTCGTCGGTCAGCCAGGCCCGGGGAGCTCTGATCCTCACTGTAGCCCAGTTGGGGATCAAGGTCTTTGAATACACTCCGCTGCAGGTCAAGCAGGCAGTGGTGGGTTATGGCAAGGCGGAAAAGGACCAGGTGCAGAAGATGGTTAAATCCATCTTAAAAATGGATAAAGTGGTTCGCCCGGATGATGCGGCTGATGCTCTGGCCATAGCTATCTGCCATATTCATTCCTATCGGGGAGAGGTTGGTTTATGATAGGATTTCTTCAGGGTACGCTCGCTGAGGTGATGGCGGAAACTGTTCTGGTGGATGTCCATGGCATAGGCTTTGAAGTCGTGGTACATGCCCGTGGGTTGCGGGCGATGCCGGGAAAAGATCAGGCAGTTAAGATTTACACCTGGCTGCAGGTAAACGATAATGAATTGAGGTTATACGGCTTTCTGACCCGCCAGGAGATAGACCTGTTTAAGCGACTGATTGCTATTTCCGGAATCGGACCCAAAGTGGCCATGGCCATCCTGGGCCGTTTCGAGCCGGGTGATTTTTACCGGGCGGTCGCCAGTCAGGATCTTAAGACCTTGACGGCGGTTCCCGGGGTGGGAAAGAAGAGTGCCGAGCGGCTTATGTTTGAGCTTAAGGACCGTATTCCTCTGGCGTCGATTGACTCTGGTCCTGCGGGGTCCGAAGTGGGGGCTTTATTGGATGCTTTGATGGCCCTGGGATACAGCAGGGAAGAGGTTTACCCTCAGGTTATGGACCTGGTGGAGAAGGGCGAAATGAGCACCCTGGAAGAGAACCTGCGCAGAATACTCAAGGCCAAGGGTGGACGCAACGCTGGTAAGTAACAGGCTCCACACCTAACGGATTTCGGCTGAGCGACATATATTTTGAAATCAGGAAGACTGAAACAGCTGAGTAATAGGGGAATTAGTTGGGGGAAGGTTCAGTGGACAGACTTTTAGCCTCCCGTTATCTGGAGGAGGACAATCTTGAGGCCCATATCAGGCCTATGCGACTGCAGGAATATATTGGCCAGCCACGGGTTAAAGAAAACGTGGCAGTGTTTATTAAAGCAGCTCGCGATCGCGGCGAACAGCTGGATCATGTGCTGTTAAGCGGTCCGCCGGGCCTGGGAAAAACTACGCTGGCTTCGATTATTGCCAATGAGATGGGACAGCCGNNCAGCCGATCCGTAAGACTTCAGGGCCGGCGATCGAGCGTCCCGGAGATCTGGCGGCGATTCTGACCAACCTGGAACCCGGAGAGGTACTCTTCATTGATGAGATTCACCGGCTGAATCGTTCGGTGGAAGAGATCCTTTACCCGGCAATGGAGGATTACTCCCTGGATATCGTAATCGGCAAGGGACCCAGTGCCCGGACCCTGAGGCTGGATCTGCCTCCCTTCACCCTGGTAGGGGCAACTACCAGGCCGGGTTTGCTGACCGCGCCCTTACGGGATCGTTTTGGAATTGCCTGCCGGTTGGATTTTTATTCAACCGAAGAACTGGGAGAGATTCTTCTGCGGGCCGCTCGAATCCTGAATATCACGGTTGATGAACCCGGAGCCCGCGAAATTGCTCGTCGGGCGCGAGGGACTCCTCGTGTTGCCAATCGCCTCCTGCGAAGGGTGCGTGATTTTGCCGAGGTAAAAGGTAATGGAATAATTGATTGTGAAGTGGCCAAGTTAGGACTGAATATGCTCGAAGTGGATGAGGAAGGGCTGGATAATCTGGACCGAACCATATTGAGAGCCATTGTCCAGAAGTTTGGCGGAGGACCGGTCGGACTCGACACTCTGGCAGCGGCGGTTTCGGAGGAACCTGATACCCTGGAAGATGTATATGAACCATTTCTCTTAAAAATTGGTTTTATACAGCGTACTCCCCGCGGGCGAGTGGCGACCTCCAGGGCCTATGCCCATCTGGGTCAGCCGGTACCGGTTCAGCAGGGTAATGGATTGTTTATGGAGGAGGCGGACAGTGAATGAAGGTATTGCTGCATGTCTGCTGCGGTCCCTGCGCCTCTTACCCGGTACCATTTCTCTTGGAGCAGGGTCACGATCTGTATGCATACTATTACAATCCGAATATCCATCCCTTTACAGAGTATGATAAGCGTAAAGCGGGGTTTTACGAATTGGCCCGGCATCACAACCTGCCGGTAATCGGTGATGAGGACTATGATCCTACACCCTACTTGCAGGCCGTGGCTTTTCGCGAAGCGCAGCGCTGTAAGCTATGTTATCAGACCCGACTGGAACGAGCAACGCAAATAGCCCGCAAGGGCAAATTTGATGCTTTTACCACCTCGCTGTTGGTCAGTCCGTTTCAAAAGCATGATTTGATAAAAACGGTGGGAGAAAATTGCGCCGATAAGTATGAGGTCCCCTTTTTGTATTTCGACTGGCGTCCTCAGTATTCGGATACAGTTCGACTGTCCAAAGAATTGGAACTGTATCGCCAACAGTATTGCGGCTGCCTGTACAGTGAGTGGGAACGTTACCGCAAAAAAGGTAAGAAGGAGCAACGCAAATCATGAATCCCTGGGAGAGTGTTTCTCGCCTGCTTCTGATTGGAGGCGCTATTCTGCTGCTCCTCGGTGGGGTTACATTTCTTATGTCCAGGAGCGGTATGTCCTGGCGCCTGCCCGGAGATATCTTCATCCAGAAGGGCAACTTCACAGTCTTCTTTCCGGTGATGACCTGCATAGTGGTGAGCATTGTCTTAACTATCCTGCTCAACGTCTTTTTCCGGCGCTGATAGTACCTTCAGATTTAGAACAGTATGGCACAAAAGTTTCAAGAAATGTGGTTCGTAAAAACCAGGAGTTTTGGTACCAACGATGAAAGGCGGTGGGTGGTGGCAGTGCCAGATAATCATGAACGGACTGCCGTGCAGGAGGTCAACGACTTCCTGAGTATGCTTCGGGAGTATGGCTTACGGTTGGAAGACCTGGTTAAGAATAGCCCCCGCTCCTGGCAGGACCGGGAGAGGGCCAAGAGAATTGCCAGTTTCTTAAGCAGCGACCCGCAGTCAATGGTTCACATAAAGGAGCAACAGGGTCTGCCTTCAGCTGCAGGCCAGTTTACTGATGCCGGGGATAAGAAAGTTATGGAACACCATTTCCCGTATATCACTGGTTTGGCCCTGATAACGTCCGGTCGTTTCCCAGTGTTGGCCGGTTTGTTATCCACGTGGACAGGTGGTGACAAGTGATGGCCCGGGTAAAAGGGATAGTCCTGCAGCAGACCGGTCGCCGGATAACGGTTTTTACGGAGAATGGAGAGTTTAAGAGCTATTCACACCGGGGCAAGGTACAGCCAGGTCAAGAGATCTATAAACGGGAATACGGTGAACTGGTGGTCTATGGGATAACGACCTTGTTGCTTTTTGCTCTGGCCGTATCGGTGTTTTATATCCTTCTGACTTCTGCCCCGTAAAGCCCCGGACGGGGAGACTATCCGCAATGAGAAAGGGAATNNAGGGAAACAATTGTCATTAGATGCCAGAGAGGAATCTGACTTGAAGCTCTCCAGCCGTTGGGAAGTTGACAAGGAAAACCGAAGGGCAATAACGTAATGCCCCCTTCTATTTGATTGGTACGCTATATGACATTGAGTAAGGACTTCTGATGGACCGATTTGATATCAACACCTACAATTTTGATTTACCGTCTGAACTTATCGCCCAATATCCCCAGTCACCACGCGATCATGCGCGTTTGCTGGTGGTCGACCGCAGGAACCAGGAATTAAAGGATATGACTTTCTTTCAGGTCTCTGAGTTGTTGAGTGAGCGGGATGTTCTGGTCCTGAACGAGACACGGG
>DCTH01000003.1:16104-19396 GCA_002329495.1 Syntrophothermus sp. UBA1445
CCTGGAACCCTCATCATGTTCGGGGAAAAACGGATGCGGGGAAAAGTTGTCACCGATTTGGATTTCGCGGGAGGAAAGCTGATCCATTTTGACGGGTATGATGACTTTATGCAAACCGTTAATGAAGTGGGGGAGGTTCCACTGCCCCCTTACATAAACCGTACCGCGACTGATAGTGATATTACAGATTATCAGACGGTTTATGCCCGTGAGTATGGTTCAGCAGCATCTCCAACTGCAGGTTTGCACTTTACTCCCCAGCTCCTGGAACGGATTGAAAAGGGGGGAACCGAGGTTATTCGGTTAACCCTTCATGTAGGATTGGGGACTTTCCGCCCGGTAGAAGTTGCTGACATTCGCCATCATGTCATGCACCGTGAATTTTACGAAGTGAAGGATGAAGCAGCAAGGAGACTGAATCAAGCCCGCCAGGAGGGCAAGAGGATTGTAGCAGTAGGAACCACCTCGGTCAGAACTCTGGAGACCGCTTTCACTCCCGGGAAGGGTTTTGGTCCCGGGGTAGGTGAGACCGGAATTTTTATCTATCCCGGGTATACGTTTAATGCGGTGGATGCGCTGATAACCAACTTCCACCTCCCAAAATCATCCCTGTTGATGCTGGTATCGGCATTGGCAGGAATTGAATTGATTAAAAAAGCTTATAAACATGCAATTGCCAACCACTATCGTTTCTTTAGTTACGGTGATGCTATGATTATTATCTGAAGAGGAACAGGAGAAGTGATGTTTGAATTCCAACTGGTAGCGAAATGTCCGGGAACTGCAGCTCGTCTTGGCAGAATATCAACCTCTCATGGAACTGTCCAAACCCCAATATTTATGCCCGTTGGCACCCAGGCGACGGTTAAAACCCTTGCGGTTGATGAATTATATGAAATTGGAGCCGGGATAATCCTGGCCAATACCTATCACCTTAACTTGAGACCGGGACCGGAGATTGTTCGCAAGGCCGGGGGGCTTCATAATTTTATGAACTATAAACGTCCAATTCTGACGGATAGCGGAGGGTTTCAGGTTTTCAGTCTGGCCAGATTACGCCGGATTACCGAAGAAGGGGTGGAGTTCAGTTCCCATATTGATGGATCGCGCCATTTTATCGGTCCGGAAAAGGCTATGGAAATACAACAAGCACTGGGTGCGGATATTATCATGTGTTTCGATGAGTGTATACCATACCCCAGTGACTACGAGTATGCCCAAAAGGCGATGGAAAGAACCAGTCGCTGGGCGCGCCGCTGCAGAGATTGCATGAGTTCGGATCAGGCTTTGTTTGGTATTGTACAGGGCGGCCTTTTTGAGGATCTCCGGTTAAGAAGTGCCCGGGATATCGTGGAACTGGATTTTCCCGGGTATGCCATCGGGGGCCTGAGTGTAGGTGAACCAAAGGAAGAAATGTACAGTACCATTGAACTCCTGGAGGGATATCTGCCTGCAGATAAGCCGCGTTACCTTATGGGGGTGGGTGAGCCGGAGGACCTACTGGAGGGGGTACACCGGGGTATAGATATGTTTGACTGTGTATTGCCCACCAGGTTGGCCCGTCATGGTACTGCGTATACTGCGAAGGGCAAGCTGGTAGTTCGCAATGCGCTGTATGCTGAGGATTTTGGACCCCTGGATCCCGACTGCGACTGCCTGGTGTGCCGCCAGTACTCACGTGCTTACCTGCGACACCTGATCAAAAGCAGTGAGGTTTTGGGAATGAGATTACTCAGTTATCATAATGTTTATTTTCTGGTAAACTTGATGAAGGGCATCAGGGAATCATTGGAGAATAACAGCTTTTTAAGCTTTCGCCGGGATTTCCTGAATAAATACCAAATAAAAAGGGAGGAAAACACTTGATGCTTTTTGGACAAACCGCAGCCCAGGGCTGGACGAGTTCACTGCTGTTCCTGGTCGCCTTTTTTGGTATCTTCTACTTCTTAATTATTTTGCCGCGCAAGAAGCAGGAGAAAAAGCATAACGAAATGGTGCAAAATCTCAGGGTTCATGATAAAATAGTTAGCATTGGCGGCCTACACGGAGAGATTAAGAAGATCAAGGACAAGACATTGATTATTAAGGTGTCTGAGAACGCTGAACTTGAGATTCTGAAGAGTGCGGTTGCCTATCTCCAGAACGAAGACTAGAGGTGACCTTAATTGGTAACTTTGCAGGACCTCAGAAACGATCCAATGATCAGGACCATGATTGCCAAGGGAAACGACCACCTGGGGGTGCTTGGTTACACCGATCACGGGAAAATGCACGTCTCTCTGGTCTCAGATATCTGCTACGATATTCTTGATCAACTCGGTTGTCCCCAACGGGAAGCAGAACTGGCAGCAATTGCTGGTTACCTGCATGATATAGGTAATGTTATAAATAGACTAGGCCATAGCCAGAGTGGTGCCCTTTTGGCTATGACCATCCTGCGCCGGATGTCCATGGATCCGGTGGAGATTGCAATTGTAGCCGGAGCCATTGGTAACCATGACGAAGGTAATGGCCAGCCTGTGAACCGGGTGGCAGCCGCCCTAATTCTGGCGGACAAATCTCATGTCCACCGATCAAGAGTCAGGAATCGAGATATTGCGACCTTTGATATTCACGACCGGGTCAATTATGCTGTAAATGAGTCAATCCTAAGAGTTAACGGTGAGAACCGGGTGATTACTATGGATTTGTCCATCGAAACCGAAATATGCCCGGTAATGGAGTACTTCGAGATATTCCTCACAAGGATGCTGGCGTGCAAACGGGCGGCCGAATTCCTGAACACCCGTTTTGAGCTCACCATCAACAACGTGCGACTACTCTGACGCCAATCGTCGTTCCTGGACTTTGAACTGCGCCTCGTACAGGGCCGCGTACTTCCCCTGGGCCTTGACCAGTTCGTCGTGGGTCCCTTGTTCGGCGATCTTGCCATCTTGGATGACCATGATCCGGTCCGCCGCCCTGACGGTCGACAGCCTGTGGGCGATGATGAACGACGTCCGCCCCGCAAGGAGAGCCTTCATCGCCTGCTGGATGAGTCTCTCCGTCTCAGGGTCCACGCTGGAAGTGGCTTCGTCCAGTATCAGGATCCGCGGGTCGGCCAGGATAGCCCTTGCGAACGCCAGGAGCTGCCTTTGCCCGCTGGAGAGATTGGTGCCGCGTTCCTTTACTTCGGCCTGGTAGCCGCCGGGCATGTTCTCTATGAACTCCTTGGCGTAGGCAGCCTCCACTGCACGCTCAATCTCCTCCTCCGTGGCGTCGAGCTTGCCGAAACGGAGGTTGTCCATGATGG
>DCTH01000187.1 GCA_002329495.1 Syntrophothermus sp. UBA1445
CTCTTTATTATGTATTTTCTATTGTCGAAAAGTTTATTCTCTCGCAGGGGGGAATCTTTAGAAAAGTGTCGAATAATAGAATTATGGGAACATGTATGTGAGCACAGTAGTGGATAAATGCGCAATTTACAACAAACAATTACAAAATGTTAGATGCTTCACATCAAAATAAACATTATTGAGGAGGGGGTATGGCCTAAAGATCTTATTGATACCTGGTTATTAACTGGTCAATTTATCCACCATTTTGTTCCACCATATATTTGTTCCTTCCTCTGATTTTTAACAAGGGTTTTGGAAACAACGCATTATTTAACTCACAGGACGGCTGTTCTCAAAGACAGCAGAATTGGTTCAACCGTTCGTAGCAACAACGCACCGTAAACCACAGCAACAAATGGGAGGTTGGATTCAATGGCAAACATGTATTCATTCGAAAATATGTACCCGGAACTGTTTAAGAAAAGGCCCTGGCTTAGACACTATGATCACCTGGTGCCGCCTGAGATAAACTTTCCACAGTGGCCGGCATATGAACTGCTCTTCAACACCGCGAACAATCACCCCGATAAAATCGCTATGTGGTTTTATGAAACCGAAACCACCTACTGGGACCTGGCGATGCAGGTTATCCGGTTCGCTAATGCCCTAGTTAAATTAGGTGTCAAGAAGGGTGATCGGGTAGGGTTACTGCTACCCAACAGTCCACAGTTTAACCTTGCGTTTTGGGGAACCCTGACGGCCGGGGGTATCGTAGTCAACATGAACCCCATGTACCCGGTCGATGAACTTGAATTCATAGCAAAGAATACAGGACTAGAAACCTTGATTGCCTTTGAGGATTGCGTACCCAACCTTAAGGAGCTGACCAAGAGGGTTGAAATCCCCAATATAGTAGTCACCAAACTCTCTGATTTCATCAAGAACTCAGGAGTAAGTACGCCCGAAAGCTTGGGACTGGAACCGGGATGGTATCACTTCTCGCAAATCCTGGATGCCTGCAGCAATACCTCCAAGCCAAGAACCGGAGTTACCAAGAATGATCCAGCAGTAATCCAGTTTACTGGAGGAACCACGGGAACTCCTAAGGGTGCAACGCTTTCACACGCCAATGTTGTGGCCGGAATTTACGAATGCGCTATTTACGGCAACAATATAACAGCAACAATCCCGGTGGAAAGACTTACGGCTTTTTGTGTACTTCCTTACTACCATGTATACGGTGAGATTTGCCAGATGAGCTGGTGCATATACTCGGCAGCAACCCAAATCATTCTCCCGCGTTTCGAGATCAACGAAGTTCTGGACACCCTGGAAAAATTCGATGACATTACCTATTTCGGTGCAGTGCCCACAATGTTGACGGCTATCTTCAATCATCCCCGGGCTCAAAGCATGAATCTCGGCAAGAAGTTCACCTTCGTGGGTAGTGGCGGTGGACCGTGTCCAGTAGAGCTGATCAACAAACTCCTGGACATGAATGTGTATTATTCCGAAGGCTGGGGAATGAGTGAAACCACCTCCGTCGGTATTGCCAGCCCCGACTTCGGCTTGAAGAAGCCCCTCAGCGTGGGAATCCCGGTTCCCAACATGGATATAAGGATTATTGACACCGAAACGGGCGAGGATGTCCCCCAGGGAACCCCGGGCGAATTACTTGTTAAAGGACCTTATGTAATGATGGGTTATTGGAACAACCCGGAAGAAACTGCCAAACAGTTGACAGAGGATGGATGGCTTCATACCGGAGATGTGGTTTACCAGGATGAAGACGGATACATTTTCATCGTCGACCGTACCAAGGACATGATCATTGCCGGAGGATTTAACATCTACATGCAAGAGGTTGACCGGGCCATCATGGGACATCCCAAAGTGGCAGACGTTATATGCGCCGGCATTCCGGATGAGTACCGTGGCGAAACCTTGAAGGCCTTTATCCAGCTGAAGCCTGGCGTAACCGCGACGGAAGAAGAAATCCTCGCCTTCTGCCGCGAAAAAATGGCAGCTTACAAGGTACCGAAGGCGATCGAATTCCGCTCTGAACTGCCTCGGTCCGCGGTGGGTAAAGCTCTGCGCCGCATTCTAAGAGACGAGGATATCGCCAAGAAACAAGGTAAGTAAGACCGTTTTAGCCTAAACGAACAGTTTATATTGCCCCCGGATCGAGTGATCGACCGGGGGCTTTCGCATTTCTGATGATGTTCACACCTAGTAGTGTAAACCCGATTCCTGTCAGATACTACGCCGACCGAGAACTCTGCTCGTTTTGATTCCTTATTGCCGCACTATAATGACTTGGTAATAATTTCAGCGAATTCTGAATAAATTTATGTTTCCTTCTTGGAGGAAAATTTAGAAAATTGTCGAAAGACTTATAGGAAACAGGCCCTATTTTTATCTGGCGGGTCTAAAAACTCATCCATCTTCAAAGGGAGGTTGTCGATTTGTTCACAAGCGATTTGCTGGAGAGAAGACCCTGGCTCAAGTATTATGACATTGGTGTCCCCTATGAGGTAAACTTTCCCCGCTATCCGGCAGCGGACATCCTTCGCGCTACCGCGAACAATCACCCTACCAAGGACGCTATGTGGTTCTATGGAACCACCACTACCTTCTGGGAGCTGTACTTGAAGGTCAATCGTTTCGCTAATGCTCTCATTGAATTGGGCGTCAAAAAGGGTGACCGCGTAGGATTGCTACTGCCCAACTGCCCACAGTTCGTTATCTCTTTTTGGGCTCTGTTGTCAGTGGGTGCCATTGTGACCAACATGAACCCGATGTATACAACTGAAGAATTGAAGAACATGGTGAATATTACCGGTTTGACAGGTCTGATCACGTTTGACGGGGTACTCCCCAATGTTATCCCCCTAACCGAACAGGTTGAGATTCCTCTGGTCATTGTGACCAAACTCACCGACTTTGTGGATGGTGTGCCGACCAGTACTCCCGAGAGTCTGGGTCTGAAAGAGGGCTGGCATCACTACTCCCAGGTTCTGGATGCCAGCACCAATGATGTACGTCCCCGTCTGGGGATTAGCCATCTCGACCCTGCGGTCATCCAGTTTACTGGAGGAACCACCGGGGTTCCCAAGGGAGCAACCCTTTCGCACGCCAATCTGGTAGCGGGAATTCACGAATGCGCTATGTGGGGCGACTGTTTGATCAACGACATTGCTATTTCGCGACGCACCGCCTTCTGCGTTCTGCCCTATTTCCATATATATGGAGAGATATGTCAGATGGGCTGGTCTATCTTCAGGGCCGCCACTCAAATTCTCTTGCCACGTTTCGAGCTTGACGAGGTATTCGCAACCCTGGCCAAATTTGAGGATATAACCTATTTTGCGGCAGTTCCCACCATGCTGACCGCCATCGCCAATGACCCCCGGGCGAAAGAAATTGATTTTGGCCGTAGATGCACCTTCGTATGTAATGGCGGCGGCCCCTGCCCCATATCCACCATCGAAAAAATGCTGGACCTGAATGTGTTTTATTCGGNNGTGAAACCACTTCACTGGGGATCTCCAACCCGGTACTGGGTAAAGTCAAACCATTAAGCATCGGTCTGCCGATAATCGAGTGCGATGTCAGGATCATAGACCCCGACACCGGAGAGGACGTTCCCCTGGGACAGACTGGTGAGCTGGTGGTCAAGTCCCCATATGTGATGATGGGTTACTGGAATAACCCTGAGGAAACTGCCAAGCAACTTAAGGACGGATGGCTCCATACTGGAGACCTGGCCTATATGGATGAAGAATATTATGTATTTATCGTTGACCGCACAAAGGACATGATCATAGCCGGCGGCTACAACATCTATCCCGCCGAGATAGATGGCGTAATTTTTGGCCATCCCAAAGTGCAGGATGTCATGTGCGTTGGAATCCCTGATGATTACCGCGGTGAAACCTTGAAGGCCTTTATCGTACCCAAACCGGGCGAGACCATAACTGAAGAAGAGATTATTACCTTCTGCCGTCAAAAACTGGCCGCTTACAAGGTACCGAAGCTAGTGGAATTCCGCAGCGAACTCCCCCGTTCCTCGATAGGAAAAGCTCTGCGCCGCGTCCTGCGCGAAGAGGAAATTGCCAAGCAGAAATCAAAATAAGATGATACTACCTCCAAAAAACCCCCGGGTGAACGCCCGGGGGTTTTTTTGGACACAGGGACAGGTTTGCTGTACTATTTTTTTCGTTAACCCAGTTCAGGTTTAGGCTTTCGCAAAGAACTCCTCCAACATCGGGTTGATTTTTTCGGCTTCCTCATGCTGTACCCAGTGAGTTGCATCTTCAAAATAGACAACCTGGCTGTTTTCGCAGCAGGCGGCACTTTGCTCGGCCTGTTCCCGAACCAGCGCAGTGTCATTTGCTCCCCACAGCACCAGCGTGGATACAGTGATGGTAAGAGGATCCTCATTCTCAAAGAACAGCGGGACAAAAGACCGGTACCAGTTGATCATGGCCTGGCAGGATCCGGGTTGGGCGAAGGCCTTACGGTATTCTTCCAGCTCTTCTTTACTGAATGTGCCCGGTCGGCTGGTTTTGCCCAGCACATTTACCGGCCACGAGAAATTGTGGGCGGATACCATCTTTTCCGGCGCACGGGGTACCTGAAAGAAGAACACATACCAGCTCTTCTGCATCTGTTTTACATTACCGAAAAGATTCTGCCTTATTACACTCGGGTGTGGACAGTTCATTATAACCAGGCGTTTTATATGTTCAGGATGATGCGCGGTAATCCACCACGAAACCATACCCCCCAGGTCATGACCAACCAGGAATACCTGTTTGCGGCCATATGATTCAATGAGCCCCAGGAAATCACCAGCCAGCTGATCCAGGTGGTAAGCGTCAACCCCTTCGGGTTTGTCGCTCAGGTTATAGCCCCGCTGGTCCGGTGCCACCGCCAGATACCCTTTATCCGCAAAGTAGCCCAGCTGCCGGCGCCAGGCGTAACAGCAATCGGGGAAACCGTGCAGAAACACTATCATTGGGCCATCCTGGGGTCCGGCTTCCAGCACGTGCAGATTCACACCATTGGTCTTTACGAATCTCTCTCTTATGTCAGGCATATTACACTCCCCTTATTTATTGAAGTGACCATCCATAGCGGGTCTATTCAGTTTTTCTACACCAAATCCCCAAAAACCTTTATGCGAAATCCGCAATAAAACTGCTGCAGCGCCTGACTCAATTGCATAGCATTATTAGACCTGACTTCCAAAGGCCCTGTCCGCAAGTTGCGGTGAACAAACGACCTTTTTCTTTTTTATTACCGGTTTAAGAGGGTATTTCCAGAATTATGTCGAATTTCATGGTTAATAATTCTGAGCTGGCAAATACATATGCAGTTTGCTCGAAAGGGGATATTCGATATGGTTACTATGGAGTTCGCGGAGAAATTTAAGGAAGTTGCGTCGGTGCTGGTTGATATCACTCCGGGGGGTGCCAGGTACTGGATTACCGACACCGAAAAGGTGATCTGGCAGGCTTCTTCACAGCTATGCTATGCGAGTAAATTGGAGGTTGGCACCAAGCTTATGCCGGGCGGGGCAGCATATCAGGCAATTAAGAATAAACAGAATGTGGTACAGGACTTAACTGCAAGTGGTACCAAGGCAATAAACGCTGCTATTCCTTTGTTTCAGGAAAATGAGGTGGTGGGAGCCTTATGTGTTGCATTTCCCAAAGCCCATCCATTGGAACGTGCCTTTCCAATATTTGCGCCCATGATGGCAGAGATGTTCCCCGAAGGAGTCTTTCTGTGGCTGAGCGACAGAGAGAAGCTCATCCATCGCCAGGGCTCAAAGAAATATGATATTCCAGAGTTTCAAGAAGGCTCTAGCATTACATCCAATACTGAAGTAGTTCAGTGCATGCAGGAAAAGAGGCCAATCAATTCGGAGATTTTTAACGAACAATACAATATTCACGTCCGCATGATGGTCGCACCGGTGTTTGATGAAAAGGACAAAGAAAAGGTCATCGGATCCTTTGGTCTTAGTATGCCCAGAGTATTGGCGGTTCGGCTCCAGACCATGTCCGATAACCTGACTAAGGAACTGGAGCAATCCGCGGCTGTAATCCAGGAACTTGCCGCATCAGCTTCGGAAATCAGCGCCAGCCAGCAGCAGTTGCACGATAACGTCAAAAACATCCTGGCACTTTCGGAAGAAATCAATAATATTCTGGCCTTTATCAAACAGATAGCCGATGAAACTAAAATGCTGGGTCTTAACGCCGCTATTGAAGCCGCCCGGGCTGGAGATGTGGGCCGGTGATTCGGAGTAGTGGCTGAGGAGATCAGAAAACTCTCCGATGATTCCCGGGAAACGGTTTCAAAGATCAGAGTTTTGACAGACAATATCAAAGTAACCGTTGATGAAGCGCAAAGGAATTCTGATATGACACTCAGGAACAGTGAAAACCAGGCCGCCGCGACGGAAGAGGTTTCCGCCAGCCTTATGGAAATCATGTCCCTGGCCGAAAAGCTTGCCCGAATGGCTAAGAAAATATAGTTTANNAAGTAAAACCAGTGGTTCCCGGATGCGTTTGCAACGATGAAGCATAATCTAAATACTGCAATTGGTCTCGGGGTTGATCTTACTGCGAGGGTGACAGGTACGGAATAACCCAATACTCTCTGCTACCTGTCCCTCGCGT
This sequence comes from Syntrophothermus sp. UBA1445, assembly GCA_002329495.1. Lineage (GTDB taxonomy): Bacteria > Bacillota > Syntrophomonadia > Syntrophomonadales > DTU052 > DTU052. The sequence goes on from DCTH01000187.1 coordinate 6,675, forward strand.
TCTCCACCGTTCCTTTCAGACCTCCTCCCGGAAAGCCCAGTGAATACCACCTGCCGCCCAACCCTTGTTATGAGAAAATGTAAGAAATTCTTAAGAATTTTAGCCGGTTTTTTGTCAGCCTCCCAGCTTAAGGTATAACCAGGTTCTCG
>DCTH01000130.1:0-2331 GCA_002329495.1 Syntrophothermus sp. UBA1445
GGTCAGGTAGTAAAGGTCATGGAGTATAACAGTTTCGGAAAATTGTTATCGGACAGTAATCCCGATTTCAAACTACCTATCGGTTTTGCCGGAGGGATAAGTGACCCGGATACCGGGCTGGTACACTTCGGAATGCGGGACTACGATCCGGCAGCCGGGCGCTGGACGGCCCGCGACCCGATCTTCTTCAATGGTCAGCAGGGTAACCTCTATGTATACGTCAGCAACAACCCGGTTAACCTCCGCGATCCCTTTGGCCTGTTCTGTATCGGTGGTTCGTATTACGCCGGTGTCGGGATTGGCGGTCAGCTCTGTATTACCGGCGAAGGCGTCTCGGTTTGCGGAGAGGTCGGGTTCGGTGTCGGCGGAGGAGTGGAGATAGCTCCCTTTGGAGGTCTGGCCAAAACCGGCACCACCATTGCCGCTCAGGCGGAGGCCACCTATTTCGGGGTAGGCCCCAGTGTTGGCTTGAGCCTCGATAGCTGCGGCAGCTTAGTGTTCACCGGCGGAATTAAAGCCGGACCATTTTCCCAGGCCGTTAATTATGACTTCCTGGAAGGTAAATGGAACACCGGAGATTTAACGGTAGGTGGAGAAAAGGGCGACATGAACAAAAGCTGGGCTGACTCCTTCAAGCCCAAATTAGGTGCCAGTGCCAAGATAGCCGGCCAGGGATGCCTGCGCTTCTAAGGATTAATTCAGCGGTCCTATGCATCTGCGAGCAGCGTGCAGCACCGCTGGGTTCCAGGTTAATTTAAGACAACCCGATCAGTACCCTGTATCTGTTTACAGATGCAGGGTGCTTTTTCGAGGACTGGACCCGCTGGCTTCGCCATTAACCTGAATGCTGCCAAGACGCAGCACCTTTTGTGGATTTTAACATCACTATAATCTTTACTTAAATAATGTACGATGTATATACTACCAGGTTTGGCTTCTGGGGTTGCTGATCCGCAGCATGTATATGTTTGTCATAAGCTTTATCTCCTCGGTTTCCCCGGCTTCCAGCAATTGGATCATTGAAGATTCCGGGGCTAAATGTTATAATTATCCAAAATATTCCTATAAAGTTTGTGATATAGGATTGGGACGGAAGTATGGAAGGCATTCATGATCCCAAGCAGGACAGACTTAATATGCTTCAGGCCTCCTTTGAGGCGGTTCTGGGACAAGAAGAGCTGTTCTCCAAAATCATTGATTTTTTTCCGTATCCCATTGAGGTTTTTGCGCGGGATGGAACGGCGATCATGGTGAACCGAGCCATGTTGGCCGAATTTGGGGTCCCCAGCCAGGATATGATTATCGGCAAGTACAACATATTCCAGGATCCAGAAATCGATAAAATCGGGCTTTCCGACCTGGTGAAGGAAGTATTCAACGGCCAAACCCGCACGGCGACGAATATCAAGGTGCCCCTTAAATCCATCCAGGAGCGCTATAACATCGAGAATCTCGATATCGAATCAATGTACCAGGACATAACCGGTTTCCCTATCAAGGACGAAGAGGGCGAGGTTTCCCATGTGGCGGTGATCTTCATCACCAGAAGGATCTACAAGGGGAAAGTCAGCATTGCCAATGCCTTAGAGTACCTGGAGAAAAATTGGGACCAGGAGTATAACTTAAGTGAAACTGCAAAAGCCGCCGGCCTTAGTACCTACCATTTTTCCCGGGTCTTCAAGAGCGACGTAGGCATGACCCCATACAGCTATTACCGAAAACTCAAAATAGAACACCTTATGGAAAAGCTGCGTGATACCAATCTCACTGTTAAAGAAGCGTTCAATGTCTGTGGGTTGGAATACAATGGACATTCGTTCAGTGTTTTTAAAAAACATGTAGGGGTCACTCCTCTAAAATACCGCGAAATGACAGTCAAATAACATTAAAGGCTTCCGGGAGTTAACCCCCGGAAGCCTTTTCATATCGGATCAAGGCGATTCTTGCTTGGCCGCCTCACGGTATTGCGAGGGGGTGAGCCCGGTCTTCTTTTTAAATACCCGGGCAAAATTCCCGTGATAATCAACACCACAAAGGGTGAAAGCTTCGGAGATAGTAAGCTTCGGATCTCGTAACCTCTCCTTAATCTTGTTTATTTTGATGTCAATATAGTAGTCGTAGGGTGTAACACCTACATGTTTTTTGAAAAGCCTGGCGAAGTAAGGCGGGCTAAGATTTACGGCCGCCGCAAGCTTCTGGGCGTCGTATTTTTCCCGCCAATGGTCTTCGATGTATTCCCTGCCCTTCTGGATCTCCTCCCGGTCCCGGTATATTTTCTTGAAGAAAAAAACAGCGATGAAACAGCTAACCGTGTGATCAGGCTTCATGATA
>DCTH01000130.1:2415-4577 GCA_002329495.1 Syntrophothermus sp. UBA1445
GTCCTGAAAAACATTGTATTTGCCGACGTGCCCCTCCACGCTCCGGATGCCGATCATCTCCAGCGCAGCCTTGTTGATCATTACCGCCGTTCCGTCAACGGAAAAAACCTGCACCGGATACGGGAAAAACTCCACCATCTTTTCGGGCAGTTCATCGTTCTCAAATGCCGTCTGCCATAGCAGGGTAGCATCCATTTCTTGCCGACGTGGGCTGTTATCTTTCATTTTTAACTGCCTCCCGTCATTTTCCGGGCATCTTGCGGCTATTATACCATAGACGCAACATAGGGTTGCTATCCCCGGCAGTCGAGCGTTGAGCCGGAGCCCACTGCTTGCAGGTATTCCANNGCGCAAGTAAAGAACCGTCCCCAACCCCGTCCCCACCTTGCCTTGAGCATCGAACAATAGCCCACTGCTTGCAGGTATTCCATAATGTGTGTTGGCCGTAAAAGTCTGTTAATACAAAAGCATTATTCCGATACATTAGAGCCTTAAATCACATATACCAATAATTCAATTTCCATTATCTTTATGGTGAACCAATATCCATTGGTCACGGGGGGATGTTTGATGGATTCAAGTGATGCTAAGAGACAGCTTCTGCACGAGTTGATGGAAACGCAGAAAGCCATTAAAGAAAAACTGGCAGTCCAGGATCAGATGATAAAAAGGTTTCAGGAGCTAATCGCCAAAGGAGATTTGCTGGCCCAGATTATTGACTATTTCCCCTTCCCGATGGCCGTTTTCTCATCCGACGGCCGGTTGAGGATGGTGAACCATACGCTGCTAGCCGCAGCCAATTTAAGTGACAGCGAAGATATTGTAGGAAAGTATAACGTTTTCAGCCATTCCTCCTACCTGGAGAATTGGATTGCGGAGGCAATAAAACGGGCGTTGGCTGGAGAAACCATTTTCCTGACTAACCACGAAGCACCCCTGATGAGTTTTGGCGAGACCGGTCAACCAACTGGCAGAGGCATTACCATTCATCAGGAGACCGTCGTTTTCCCGTTGATGGACAATAACGGGACAATCAGTCATGCAGTCGTTGTGTTGATCAATCAACAGCATTAGTTTTAGCGACCCGTGAAAGGAGGTATGCACCGAGCAACTTAATGAGCCCGCCATCGGCAGACAGTAAAAAGAAAGGAGGCTTCTTTGTCTTGAAAAGGCATTTTTTTACCGCAATTACGGCCTTGTGCCTGGCTTTTCTATTATGCCTATCAGTCATAGCGGCTACGGATATGTCAGACACCAGCGGGCACTGGGCGGAAGTACATATTAAAAGATGGATAAATGATGGATTAATCACCGGTTATCCCGACGGACAGTTTAAGCCCGATAACTCTATCACCAGGGCTGAAATGGCGGCATTGGTGAACCGGGCTTTTGACATTCCGAACAATAACTCAAAGAATATTTTCTCTGATGTTAAGCCGTCCGATTGGTTTTATGATGAGGTAATCTCTGGCCAGGCCGCCGGTTACATCTCTGGCTATACGGACGGTACCTTCAAACCGAACCAACCCATAACCCGGCAGGAAGCTGCTTCCCTGATAATGAAACTCCTGAACCTTGAACCGGGGAACGCTAACGCCATCAATGCTTTTATTGACCAGCAAAGTATTGATGAATGGGCAATATCCGGTGTCAACGGGGTAATCACTCATGGCCTCATGGGCGGCTTCCCCGACAAGACCTTCGGCCCCCGGAAAAACATAACCCGGGCGGAAACGGTCGTGACTCTTGATAAAGCCCTGTCATATAAACCGGAAAAGGTATCCGGTGTTAAGGGAATCGTTAAACTCGATAACCAGCCGGTAAAGGGAGCAACGGTCAGGATCTTTGTCAAGGGTTCGCACGAATCATTAAAGGATACCATCAGCGGTCAGGATGGCACTTTCTCCTTTACGGTACCGGATGGCCAGTATGAGGTCACCGCCATCCAGGATAAGCATGTCGGCTACGCTCCGGTTACCANNGGTAACCGGTAAGCTGGTGGATAAGAGCGGCAAGGCTTTATCCAATACCCCGTTTTATTTCACCACCAACCCCACCTTCGGCGGACAAACCGACAATAACGGCCAATTCTCTCTGGTGCTTCCGATGCGGGGGCCTAATGGACAGCCCCTGTCCTATACGGGCTTCTTCTTCCACAACGG
>DCTH01000120.1 GCA_002329495.1 Syntrophothermus sp. UBA1445
GCCTGGAACTGGTAATCATGATGAACGACTACTTTTCTACTGAGGACCCGCGGGTCATGAACCTGGCCCAGATTCGTAAGCTGGGAGTAAAGACTCTGGTAGAGGATCCTTACGGTTATGAGCGGCGTTGGCGTGAAGTCGATATCTTCGATAAGATGACCATCGTCTACACCTCGGGGACCACCGGCCAGCAGAAAGGCGCGGTTCACACGCACCACAGCGTCAGCTCTGCCAGCGCCCTGGATATGAAGATGTTCCCGGTTATCTCCGAAGACGATGTTTTCCTCGCTTTCCTGCCCATCTCTCATACCTACGAGAGGCAGTGCGGCCAGTATATGGCCCTGGCGGTGGGTGCCACCTATGCCTATGCTCAGAGCCCATCCACGGTGGTCCAGGATATCGCGATCTTCAAGCCAACCATCTTCATGTCGGTACCCCGCATCTATGAGCGCATCTTTATGGCGATCCAGGATGCCTACTCGGTCACTCCAGAAACCAAAGCTCTCTTTGAGAACGCTCTCCAGGTCGGCCTGGCGGTCTNNTATGGCTATCCAGGATGCCTATTCGGCCACTCCCGAAACCAAAGCGGCCTTCGAGAACGCTCTCAAGGTCGGCCTGGCAGTCACCGAAGCCCGGGCTGATGAACATGGTTTTGTCGATATGTCCGAGGGCATCGACTTTACTGAGGGGTTGAGCCAGGAGTTGAAAGAAAAGTACCTGCAGGCGGATGCTGCCGTATTCAGCCGGGTGCGCGCACTCCTGGGGGGCAGGTACCGGTTCGCCTTCTCCGCTGCCGGAGGACTTCCCGCTGATCTGTGCAAGATCTTCATGGCCATGGGGGTGCGGATTATTGAAGGCTATGGGCTTACTGAGACCTGCAACACCACTAACCTGAACCGCATTAACAAAATCCTGCCCGGCTCGATTGGCCCCCTGGCCGTCAACGTGGAGGGCCGTATTGCCGAGGATGGTGAATGGCTGGTGCGCGGCGACAATGTCATCAAGGAATACTGGAACAACCCCGAGGCCACCCGCGAAGCCTTCACGGAGGACGGCTTCTTCAAGACCGGCGACATCGTCCAGGAGCTGGCCAACGGCTACATCAAGATTATAGACCGCAAAAAGGCCATCCTGGTACTGGACACCGGCAAGAATGTTCCCGCCGCCAAGGTGGAAAACCTGTTTTCGTTAAGCAAATATGTCGATCAGGTATGTGCCATCGGCGATGACCGCCCCTTCCTGGGGGCCCTGGTGGTGCCCAACTTCGACGCCTTTGTCGCCTATTTCAAGCAAAACGGCATTGCTTACGACGAATCAGCAGTCCAATATGTGGGCGAGGGAACCGAGCGGATATGCGTTAAGGTGGGGCCTGATTTCGTGGCCAATGAGCAGCTGAAAGCCATGGTCGATGCGGAGATACAGGCCGCCAATAAGAGTCTGGAGGATTTTGAAACCATCAAGAGGTATGTCATCGTAACCCGGCGTTTCCTGGAGAGCGAGGATGAGGTTACCCCGACTCTGAAGCTCAAACGGCGGGTAATCATCAAGCACTTTGCTGATGAGGTTGAACAGATATACGCCTAGGGCTGACCCTCCCGTCAACCCTTTAAAGGACCGCAGATTCGTCTGCGGTCTTCTTTTTGCATCATGGGGACAGTCCCGTGATGCACGTGATATATCGTTGCTAATTTCCTGCTCTAATCTCTCCTCCCCTAATAGTTATGTTGCCCACTGATCCTTGGTTGCCGGGACCGATACCTGCCTGGTAATTATCCCCGCTAGTATTTCCTCCGGTTACCGGTTGAAGCTCCTCATCCCTGAGTTTATCGGCTTGCGCCATTTCATCCGCGTGATTTCGCACATTTTCATTACCCTTAACCAAGGTTATTCTCTCCTTTCATAGTAAACAAGGGAATGTTCTTCTTGTCTGGTTTCGAGTTACGCGTCCTCTGGTTGAACATGCTAATCCTCTGGAATTTCTCAGAAGCTCATTCCTTCCTTACAACCCTACAAACGACCCTGTCACGGCAACCGCCAGATCCCATACTCTTTCAATATTGCCTGCCTCATCGGCGTAACGGGGGTAGACTCTCTGATCTCTGAACTGCTTCAGTTCCTGCATGAATCCGCCGGTATAATGTGATGACTGCATGATTTCCCTTTGGTCGTTGATGAGTTTACCGGTTACATCTTTGAATTCTTCGGACGTGCAGATATGAAAGTAGGTATCGGCCATGGTCTCCGGTGGAGCGCTGAAGAGATTCTGCACCCGGGCCGCCATCCTCCACCCCGATTTGAATTGGGCTACCGTTTCCGGGGACAGCTTAATGGCTGGTATTTGAACCATGTTTACCTTGATGCCATCCTGCTTAAACTGCTCCGCCATCTTGAAGGTCAGCATCAATAACGCCATTTTTGAATCCCCATACATCTTGTAACTGTTGTATGGCCGGCGATCCTTGAATTCCCCCTGCAGGTTGTCGAAATCGATTTGCCGCTTGGGTTCAAAGAAGTGCCTGATATTGGTGCTGCCGGCATTGAGAACCCTGGCATCCGCAGATTTTTTAAGCATGTCCGCCAGCAATTGGGTCATCAGAAACGGGCCGAACACGTTGGTGGCAAAAGATAGTTCAATATTGTCTTGACTGAGCTGATAGTTTTTTTCACCGTGCTTGAAATATCCGGCGTTATGAATCAATATGTCGAGCCTTGGATAGCCTTGCTTGAACTCTGAACAAAAATCCTTGATGGACTCGAAGGAAGATACATCGAGCCTGAGCAGATCTACCCTGCGGTTATTTGTCAGTCCAATTATCTCCGCTTGCGCCTTTTTGCTTTTCTCCAGATTGCGGCAGGCGATAATAACCTGGTAGCCTTCCCGGGCAAACCTGATTGCCGCGGCCTTGCCGATACCTGAATTGGCACCGGTGATAATCACTGTCTTTTCCAACAAGTTATGACCTCCTCTCCCCTGACCTGTGGTTGGGGCGGTGTGAGCCACGCTCCCCTGCCCATAATTTTACTTCGCTCTTTTCATATTACCACGCATTGACATGTGAGCCATAACCGATTAATCACAGCGCATTCTATGAAGTGCAGGATTTCATACCTTATTAAGAGAAGCACTGGTTAAAAGAAGGTGGTAGGGAAAATCATGAACAGTAATCTAAAACGCGTTATCGGATACCTTATATATGTGGTAGTTTTGGGATTGGTGGTCATTCTGGCTGAGACATTAAATCATTATTTTCAGGATGTTTTCCGGACAACTTTTCGCGCCCCGTATCTCTGGCTGTTCATATCGCAAATCGTATTCCCCATCTTGGTCGGTCTTTGGCTGGCGTTACCCCACTTTATCAGGACGTACAGGCAGGAAGGTTCCTGGACGACTGATTGGATTATGCTCCTGGCGGTTGGCCTTCCGGCCTTTCTTATCACCGCAGCTCCAATCGTCTTTTTTACTCTGGCCTATTTTTTGCAGCTGGAAATGTCGGTCCCGCGTCTCATCTATCTGCTTTCATTCAACTCGGCACTGCCCAAGGTGTTTGCACTCCTGTTTGGCTTCGTTCTGCTGAACTCGATGGGGAAACAGAAGCAGGATGGGGATGCGGTCGATGTGAATAATGCAGCTTAGCTCTGTATAGCTTGACGCCAAATGGTTGGAAAAAACTATGCAGTAGGATTGCTGGGACACCCCGGCGATATCATACTTTAGCTTAAAGCAAGGTATAAACGGTGTTTAAATTCAAGCTGTTTTTTGAAAATGCGCCCAATTATTCTGTCTTTCAACGAATCCGGGACATTATGATATTTAAAAAAGTGCAATAAGCCATGTCCAGTATTATATTGTTGGGTGACCACTCCAGTAATGTATTCCAGGTCATTATTGCTGAAGTTTAAACAGAGTTTATAGAGTTTATTCTTTTCTATATCGTTCGCCCCAGGCTGAGCAACAAACACTAACGCATCTCCACTTATCCTGGTAGTTGTTATCGGGATGGTTGTTGCTCGGTTAAGGTAGAATGATCCCTGAATTTCCCAATAAAGGCTATAGGAGGTCATGGTAGATTTGACCTCCAGCTGAGACAAATAAACGACGCCTTCGTTTATTTTGAGTAATTGAGCTTCATATTCAAAGATTTCCCGGTTAGCAACAAAGGAAAGCGTTATTTGCGAAGCCTTTATCCATTCGATTATATCCAAATCTGAAGTATAATCGGGATGAAATTCATACCAGGTTTCCTTGTTTATTAATATCCCCGGTATGATAAAGCAATCGTCACTGGTATAAACACTAAGGGTGGCTGCCATTATCGGGATCTCTTGTATCATGGATTTGGTGTAAGTTCTCTCGTACAGTATCCTGATTACAGCATCAACTACCTGCGGATCGAAGTGGGTTCCTTTTTTCGCCTTTACTTCGCCAATCACGTGGTCTATTGACATAGCTGTTCGATAACTTCTTCCCGACAGCATTGCTTCAACAGCATCAGCCACACAGACAATCCGGCTTTTGATATCAATCTCCTCACCCATTAACCCATGAGGATATCCCTTCCCATCATACATTTCATGGTGCTGCATAATTATTTTCACTATCATTTCTTTATTGCTCATACCTTCAAGTATCTGCCGTGCTAAGTTGGCACTATAAATTACATGATTTTTTATAATTCGGTATTCGGAATCCGTTAGTTTTCCTTTTTTGTTGAGGATATTGCCGTTAATATGAAGATTACCAACGTCATGCAGCAAACTGGCATAGTATAATGTCATTTTATCCAGGGGTTGCATCTGCAATTCGTTGGCAATTCGATTCGACAGATAGGCCACATTAAAATGATGGTTAAGCAGGTAGGGATTATATTTGGCGAGAAACTCGTTAAGTATTCTAAGGCCTGACAAGAGATAATTCGACTGCTTGGTATCCTTATCCACGACCGAATTAATGCCGTTTAAGACAGCGAGTCTGTAATCATTAACAAATTCATCCCAATCTATTCTCACGTTATTTCGTGAACCCAGATATATACAACCAAAGACCTCGTTAGTTTCAGCATAATACAATGGGCAGTAAACTTCAGTTGTAGCATTCTTATTCAAAGGTACATAGCCTTGATGTCCATCGTCTTCTTCCGGGTGTTTAAATAAAATCTTCTTTTCTTTTAACATTAGCCCCAGGAAGCTCTTATCAACTTCAATGCTCAGCAGGTAATTATGTTCCATTTTCTCAGTTTGACCGACTTTTTCGCTTCTAATCACGACATATACCTGACTATTGCTCTGACAAAAACATATGGCTTTGATGACATCAAACTTGTATAAATCTCTAAATTCAATAAGCGTATCTTTTATGCTGGTATACCGGCCCTGGTGTGGTTCAGGTTTGCCAAGACTAAACATCGAAATCCCTCATTTTCTTACAATCACTTTGAACTTGCCCTAAAGTCGGGCCTTATCGTGAAAAATATCGTCAATAGCGGAATGAAATAGCGACAGCAATTCTGGATCAAATTGGGTTCCACTACATCTTTCCATTTCTGCCCAACAGGTGTTAATGTTTTGCTTCTTTTGATAGGGACGATGAGATTTCATGGCATCAAATGCATCAGCTATGCAAACCATTCTGGCAGATAGAGGGATTTCTTCGGAAGCAGCAGAATAATAACCCTTTCCATCAAGACGCTCGTGATGCAACAGGACCATGGGCTCTAACTGATGCGCCCAATCATATTGCGAGATGAGATTAAAGCCAACTTTAGGGTGTTTCTTGATTAATTCCCATTCGTCATTTCCCAATTTACTTGGTTTATTCAGAACTGAATGCGGAATCTTCGTTTTCCCGATATCGTGGAACAGTGCCCCAATGTATATGATATAAACGTCCTTTTTNNATCTAAAAGCTTAGCTGCCTCGTGGATGTGTATCCCAGTAGTTTTTTCTAAGTCCGTAATCTCGTGTTTTCTTATTTCGGCCCCCCGATACAATTGTTGAACCAGAAGTGAGCAACTCGGACGCGAGACACCAGGAAACACAATAAAACCCCTTTCGGCAGCTGGCGGCCATAGATAAAATCCTTTAGGCCCTGTAGCTTTGCGTCCCTGCCTTTCAGCAGGTTTGCCCTTTCGACAGGATATCTGTTATTATTCCTTATTCCACTGTTCGTTTCCATTATGACTGTTTATCTATCGTATGGCAACATTTTCTTACACAATAAGCAAACTTTCTGAATAAGGTTCCCCTGGGGCTGTGTGATAGCTATTTCGCCAGTTCCGCCAACGTATCTCCGGTCAGCCGGTAAACGGTCCAGTCCTCCATCGGTTCGGCCCCTAGCGACAGGTAGAAGTCAATGCTGGGCTGATTCCAATCCAGACACCACCATTCCAGGCGACCGCAGCCCCGCTCAACCGTGATTTGCGCCAGTCTCCGGAAGAATGCCTTGCCGAATCCCCGGCCGCGATACTCTGGCCTGACATACAAATCCTCCAGGTAAATTCCGGCCCGGCCGAGGAAGGTGGAGAAGTTGTGAAAGAAGAGTGCGTATCCCACCGGTTGCTCATTGCACTCTCCAATCAGGACCTCGGCTTTCTCCTTAACAAATAGCCATTCGCTGAGTATGTCTTCGGTGGCCACTACCTCCTGCAATAGCCCCTCATATTCCGCCAGCTCCTTGATTAGCTCCAGAATCAGAGGAACGTCTTTTTCATTGGCAAAACGTAGTTTAAGGTGATTGTCCATGGTTTCTCCTCGTCAATTACTACTTTGTATCTTCTAATACTCAACACCCTGCGGCATTTTTTGGTCAGGTCATCCTGCATCATACTTGCTCTTGTATCTTCCGTACGGACACACCCTCGCCATCATTTCACTACCTCTAACACACCTGAATTATTTGTTGACTAATAAGTAAACTAATCTGCAAACTGATGCTAAGCCCAAACTAACTCAAAGGAGGTATAAACAATGCCTGCCAGTGTTCGAGTTAATGAACGTACCTGGAGCATTTTGAAAGAAATCGCCGATAGCGCCGGTGAGACTATGCAGTCTGTACTTGAAAAAGCGGCTGAATCTTATCGCCGACAATGGATATTGCAGAAAACCAACGAAGCCTATAACACATTAAAAAATGACGAAGCAGCATGGCAAGAAGAACTCGCCGAACGTAGACTCTGGACTTCATCGTTAAGCGATGATCTGGGTGGTGATGAAAAATGAAACCAAAACGCGGCGAAATCTGGCTGGTGAATCTTAATCCTGTGCGGGGCCATGAACAGGCCAGAATAAGACCTGGTTTAATACTATCTGAAGATATCTTTAATTCCGGTCCTGCAGGCCTCGTTGTAGTCTTACCCATCGTTACGAAAAACAAAAACATCCCCTTACATGTGGTTATCTCGCCCTCCGAAGGCGGCGTTAAAGAAACCAGTTTCATCAAATGCGAGGATATACGTTCAATTTCCATAGAACGATTAGTATCAAAACTGGGAGCAGTAAGCCCAAACATTTTTGCCGCAGCGGAAGATCGGGTCAGGATACTCTTAGGTCTCTGACAACTACCCATAAAGGGTTATCTTCCCCCTTGGACAGCTCAGTATGCGAACTCCGCCGTTAACCGCGGTTAATCAAGGGAAAAACATTCCCCCTTTTCACTGTTACGGGCTATTTTTTATAAGGTACTCCCGGGCCCTCTTCGCTTCCCCAGTATCGGGATAACGCTCGATCAGCTTCAACAAGGCTCCCTCGTTGGGTTGTTCTAACCCTAAGGCCAGCAGGGCTTTGGCCATCATCTCACTGTTCGGGTACTTTTCGATAAATGCATTCAGGCTTTCCACCAGAAGATTATCCAGTTCCCCTTCATTATATAGATTCCGGATTTCGTAACCATAATACTTCAGGTGTATGTAACACAGAGCCACATTATAGTCCACTTTTTCCCGCATCCCGGCGGATAGTCCGGTTTGCCCCTGCATGGCTTTAAACCGGTTCAAAGCCTGGTAGTAGTTGTTGTGGCCTGCGAGGAAACGCCGAATTTTGGCCTGCTCCGATGAGTCGTCATAGGTCTCCGCAATATGACCCACCCACAGGTAGTCGTTGCGCCCCCCTTGCCAGAAGTGATTGTAGTATACGTAGAGGTCATGGTAGATGGCGGCCGCCAGTTTATACTGTGCGTCCCGACCCATCTCGCCCTTCTGGGCTGAAACATCCTGGAGGTATGCCAGGTTGCGGGCCTGATCCCGCTGTCCCCGCACCTTATTCCAGAAGTCCCATTGCGACGGTCCCCAGCCAGTTACCTGTTCGTATACATCCTGGCCATCATACTGGTTAATAAAAGCGGTTAACAGCCTGTCGGCCTCGGCGTACTGGTTAGCCCGCAGTAGCTTCACCGCGTAAGAGTATTCGACCAGTGGTACCAGTTCGGGATTAAGCCGGCCGTCAGCCAGCGTTTTCGCCGCATCTTCCGCACTCATTACGACGTCGACCACAAAGATCACCCGCTGTGAGGCATCCCACTTGAGCGCCCCGTTGGGCGACTGGGAAGCCGCCAGAAGCAGGTTCAGGGCCTCAGCGTAGCGCCCCTTGATCTCATAACAGCGTCCCAGGCGGTAGGAGGCACTGTCGGTGGCCGGGTGCCCGGGATAGTCTCTCAGAAACGCCTCAAAACCAGGGATCTCAACCTCCGGGTTATACTGTATGTCGCCATACTCGTAACCCCACCAGATCCCATCCTCGGACGGCCGATCCACCACAAAGTACTCCAGCCCCCGGACCCGCTCATACGCGGCGATGCCCCGGGCAATGAAGCTCTTCGGGTATTGCTCGTTCAAAGTGTAAAGCAAATTCCAGCCCCAGAAGCTGTTCTCCCGGAAGGTCCCGTGTTCTTCCGTATCTTTCACCAGTCTCGCCAGGGCCGTCTTATCCCCCGCTTTATAGAGAGCCGCCAGGGCCTCCTGCCGGCAGCTGGCATCCCCGTCCTTCGCCGCCACCTCCCGCAGCCAGTACGTCAGCCTGGTCGCATCAGGAGGAAGTGAACCCCAGGGCGTAGTCTCTATCGGTGACCCCAGCATGCTGATAATCAAGGTCTTTTCCTGACGGACGGTAAGCTTCCGGTAGTCATCCATCAGCAGAGCCCGTCCCTTTTCGCTCCCCGACAACACGGAAATGAGCTGGATTCTTCTCTCATCATCCGATTCCATCGCCAGGAAGAACCGGTTTGACTCCAGGGCCGCCATATCCCCCATCCGGCTGAGGTACACCTGAACCGCATAATTAGGGCTGCCGTCCGTATTCACCAGATTGTCCAGCAACGATCTGATCATCCCGGTATCCTGGTTCTGTCTCAAGGCGACTGCGGTGGCGGGAAGCCAGGCACCATTGACGGCCTGCTGGACCAGGACCTGCCGCGCCTGGGGAGTCCTGATTGAACCCAGCATATCAGTCNNCCGGATTGAACCCAGCATATCAGAGGCAAAGCTCAGCCGCTGATAGTCATACTCCTGGCCCAACAGGAGTCTTTCCAGTTCCGGAACCAGCTGATTTCCGTAGCGAAGGAGACGCTCCTTCTCCGGATAAACCGCCAGCTTGCCCGCATCGTAAGTCTTCTCCAGTGCACCCTGATCCAACGCCAGGTAGGCCGACAACGCCCGCCCGATCCCATAGGCATCTCCACTTCCCGGCGAAGCCGGTTCACCCCGCGCAGCACCGGTTAAGACTAATAATATAGTGAATACCAAAACAAACGACAGCAACCCCTGCTTCAACAGCGATCTCATCGACAACCCCAGCAGCCCCTTCCGTTACCATATTTATCCCCTCTCCTGATTACGCGCAAAGCAGTGGATTAATTTCACTAGCTGCGCTAATGATCTGAATGTTTCCCCCCAACACCTTCGCTCCTGGTACATTTTTCATATTCATTCTTAAAGGAAATACAACCTCGTTGGTCAAATATTAGTAAGAATTCGACCTAATTCTTCCTTGATAGGAATATTTGGTCTACAGTTATAGGTCGATTTGATAAAAGAAAGGAGGCTTAACTTCAAATTTCCATAGCATTTTGCCAGATCCTATTTAACTGGCAGTTTTGTCCAGGTGAAAGGTGGATAGTATAAGTGAGAAATCGATTCCTAGCAGTGGTTGTAGCATTGTGCCTGGGGTTTCAATTATGGCTGCCGGCAGTAACTGCAGCCGGTACAACAGACACCACCGGGCACTGGGCACAGGTACATATCGAAAAATGGATCAGCGATGGCTTGATCACCGGTTATCCCGATGGAAGTTTTAAGCCTGATAACTCCATAACCAGGGCCGAACTGGTTACCCTGGTTAACCGGGCTTTTGATATTCCCAACCAAAACTCAACCCGCAGTTTCTCTGACGTTAAACCGTCCGACTGGTTTTATGGTGATGTGATGTCCGGCCAGGCGGCGGGCTACATCTCCGGC